>QMPG01000292.1 GCA_003648455.1 Bacteroidota bacterium | reverse complement strand
TGAAGTGTCCCAAAATTTTCCAAATCTTTGAGATTTTGAAAATTAATTAAAAAAAAAATGACATATCTTTAAGATATGTCATTTCTATCATTTACTCAACATTATCAACTATTTAACAACAATAATTTTTTTCGTAATTGAATGTTTCTTATCATTAATTCTTAAATAATACATACCTTCGGGATATGTGCTTGAATTGAAAACAAACATCTCGTTTCCCTTTTTTATTTTAACAGACTTAACAACTCGTCCAAGCTGATTAAAAATCTGAATGTATATATCATTTTCTAAAGACTTGTTAAATAAAACATAAGTCTCTCCCACCGACGGATTAGGGTAAAGCATGAAATTAAAATCATTATTATTGGCAAAGAATGAAGTAATTCCGGTTGACGATGTTGTTGTATCGTCAGTTGCTGCCTGATAAATTTCTTTAGAGTTATCGTCTTGAACAAAAGCAACAATAATTAAATTATCAATATTTACTTCATCATCAATTTGCCATGATTTACTTACTGTCTCACTACTACCAGGTAGCCAATCCTTACTAAAGTTTATTCCTCCTGAGTTAGGAAGCATTTTTCTTAAAACATTCTTAAATTTAATTGATTTCCCTTCAATCTCAATCTCTTTTTCAACTGCTGTGATATATAAAGAAACATTTTTATTATTCATAGTGTCGAGAGCAGTAATAGTTGCACTTACATCTATTGAATTATTGCTTTTCTCTGTTTGCAATTCAATATCAAATTCAGGGCTTTCTAATGAGCGCAATTTTATACTTCTTTCTGATAATGAAGATGACAAATAATCGTAAGTCAATTTACCATCAAGAACTGAGTAAGGAACACCTGAAACACCATAATAAATTGAACGTGCACTTGGTGCTGCAGGGTTATATGAATTAAATAAATCTTTGCCGGGATAAGCAGTATGATATTGTATATCTACCACATCAGAAGCATTCTTTTCAAGTATTGGGTTTATTTGAGAACTAACAGTATTACACTTCGTTGACGAAGAATTTGTAAAATGTTCTAACAGCACTTTGCGAGAACGTTCACCAATCCAGATATTATCGAAAGCAAAACCTTCATAATCTGAGTTAGAAGCATCGGAAGCAAATGCTATTCTGAAACGCACATTATTTTCTTTGGAAATAACATCAAGGTCGTGTCTAACCTCTACCCAAGAACTGTCGTTGTCGCCCGACCATCCTTCCTGATAAAGTTTTTGGTCGCCCGGATTACTTGCTATTCCTGAAATATTAAACCACTTAATACCATCGTCAATTGTTCCTATATTAGTCCATAAAGAATCATCAAGGCTATATTGCAAAACAGAGCCGTCATATTTCTCCTGAGAGCTTGAAAAGACTTTCATTTTTATCATAGGTCGATTCAATGCAGTGAAGTCGAAACAAGGACTTGTAATATTAGATTTTTCGTTATCGTTATAATTACCTGTTAAATTTGTACACCAAACAGAATCTGCATCATTAGAATTAATTATATTTCCTTGAGGAATACCAAATTGCCAACTGCTATTACTTACATCTCTATATTGGCTATACCATCCATTTTTACCGGAATTAAAGTCCTCTGTATAAGATGGATGCTCATCAAACTTAATATAAGGTCTGATATGAACTTTTTGCACTATTGTATCGTTACATGAATTATCTGTTGTAACAATAAGTTTAACATCATAATCTCCAATTGAGTTATATGAATGCTTTGGATTTTTATGAATTGAAGTGTCATTATCTCCAAAATCCCAATAATAATTATTAGAAGCACCCGGAGTATTATTAAAAAACATAACAGAATCTCCGCCATAACAAACATTCTTCCATGAGAAGTCGGCAACAGGAGGAACTCCAAAATTGATAATTGAATCTTTAGTGTTGCTACATCCTGCAAAAGTTGTTGCTGTTAAATTAATATTATATTCCCCCGGACTTGAATAAAAATGATTTGGGTTAAATCTATTGTCAGTACCACCATCACCAAATGTCCATGAAGCAGACATTATTGAATCTATATGAAGTGAAGAGGCAAAAGTAAAACGAATAGAATCGGCAATACAAGCATCATTAATTGTAAAATCAATATCAGGCACTTGGTTTATTATAACATTTTTATAAACATCAACCCAACAACCTGTATTTATGTTTGTATATCTGTATCTTATAGTATTTTCCCCAATGTCAGCATCATTAGGAGAGAAATTAGCTGAGCCATCTCCCCTATCAACTATTCCGTTACCATAAAAACTTCCGTTTGAACTTTTGGGGATGCCTGTTAACTCAGTAGTAGCAGCATCGTGACAATAGCTATTATCTAAATTTGTAAAATCGACAAAACCAATTGAGTCAACAGTAATTGTTTTATCAAGATAAAATACAGCTGTATCTTTATCTCCTTTCATTTTATACTGATATCTGATATTATGATTGCCGGAACCAGCTTCTGCCGGATTAAATTGAGCTGTATCAGGTGCAATATTATTAATTCCATCTCCTATAAAGAAACCAACATCAATAGCATTTTCCGGTTTGCCAACAAAAACATCAGATTTATCGTCATAACAATAAACATCACCTGTGCTTTCAATATTACCTGAAGCTTGTTTTACACTTGTAGTATCAGATATTGAATTTGAGCAAGAATGAATATCTGTATATGTGTAGGTGATTTTAAATTCGGAACCTACCCCAGCCTGTTCAGGCAAAAAATAATTACCACTGATACCTGTCCCTGAGAAAATTCCACCAGAGGGCGAAGCAATTAATGTATCTTTATCTTCTTCAATATTATATATATCTCGCATGCTAAAAGAAACATCGGGTATAGGATAAAAAGTAACCGGTTTACTTATAGAATCTTTACATATACCTTCTCCAACAGAAGACGTAAATACATATTTTATATTGTAAGAACCTGCAGGAATAATTGTAGGGTCGATAGTTGCACTATTTCCATAATTGATAAAGCCATCGCCTGAATAGCCTGAAAAATTTCCTGTTCCGGGACGATAAACATCTGATTTTAAAGAAATAACAGGATCTCCAAAACAATAGCTTGTTTCTAATGTTGCAAAATCAATAATTCCAATTGAATCAATAGTAACAACTTTTTGCACATCGAAACGAGTAGTACCTATATAATAAGTAAAAGTAACTGTATCAACTCCGTCTCCGGCAGCAACAAGACTATAAACTGCTTTGTTATCATTTGGATCTACATCAGTAATAGCATTTTTATAACTGGTGAAAGTACCAATAGTGTCAGAAAAATCTATAGGTGAGCACGAAATTGTAAAAGATGTATCCTGATAACAATATGTACTATTCAATTCGGGGATAGTCTCATTCGCAGCTCTAATATTAGTTGTGTCATTAACATTATTTGAACAACCAGTAGTAGGATTTGTGTATTCATAATTAATAATTTTATTATCACCAATTCCGGCATAATACGGATTAAAAATACTGTCGTTAGTAATACCGGGTCCGGTAAATATACCGGGCTTAACTTCACCATCAACTTTACCATGCAAAGTAACAGCTTCACCCTCATAATTATAATAATTAAGAAGAGTAAATGACACATTCGGCTTTCTATGTACAGTAACACTTTTTGTTGCTGTATTACTTTTACAACCATTAGGCGAAGTGTAATAAAAATTAATAATATATGTGCTGTCAAAAACAGCATGATTTGGGTCTAATTGCGCTGTATTACCATCAATAATATCAGGAGTTAAAAAAAATGGAGTTTCTGCACCCGACCATGTTCCGTTACCTCCGGATGGATAAAACCCAACTCCTTGAGAAGTATCAGCAGGCATTAACATAACAACATCATCGCCGTCACAATATTGCATATTCATATTAAAGTCAACATAGCCAACAGAATCAACAGTAAAAGTACGAACAACATTAAATTCAATACCATCTGTATATGTGTAAGTAATAGTATCTGTTCCGGGTCCAATTAGGCTTGGATTAATATATGCACTATTATCGCCATTATCGTGAAGTCCAACACCTCCTGAAATTACAAAACTACCAATTTTATTATTCGTATTTGTTCCAAAAATATTAAAGTCCTGATCAGCATAACAATAAATTGCTTCAAGACTGTTGATTTTTCCACCTGAAGTAACAACATCTACCATGTTTGTATCTACATTAGTACAACCATTGCCGTCTGTATATGAATATAATATTTGGTTAGATGATAAAGTATCAGCTGAGTTTGGATGGAAGGTATTATTACTTGGGATAATTCCCGGTCCTGAGAATGTCCCTCCCGAAGGATTACCAATTAACACAACAGGGTCGTCAGTATAAATATATGTTGAATCAAGATTTGTAACAGTAACAGTAGGTAAAGGATTTTCAGTTACAACTGCACTGTCTGTCATTGTTTGCGTACATAGAGTTGTTGTATTTGTTGCTTCTACTGTATATGTACCTTCAGTTTTATCTTCCCACGAAAGTGACGAGCCTGTTCCGGCAAGTGGAGAGCCATCATCAGAGCCACCTATTAAAAGTTGGTAATTAACACCAATTTCAGAACCATCAAGACCAACTATTACTGTAGAACCTTCACAATATTCTCCTGTTCCTGTAACATTAAACATAGTTATTGCAGCTGGTTCGGTTATTGTAGCACTATCAACAATTGTACATGAAGTAGCGCCATCATCGGTAACTGTAACAGTGTATGCTCCGGGAGATAAACTGCTTATTGAAGCATTTGTTGAACCTGTGTTCCAT
>QMPG01000291.1 GCA_003648455.1 Bacteroidota bacterium | reverse complement strand
TAAAAATAGTGAAAGTGCTACATTCTTATTTAGACAGGATAATTTATATAATTCCCATGCTGTTCGGGATTTGCAATCCCGAACTAACAAACTGTATATTACTACTTTCTGATTGTAAATCAGAAAGAGCGTGTGTTGCCCCGTCGCCAAGTTGCTTTATTATACACAAATACTGTCAATAACCATCACATAACTTTATAGTAAATAAATGCATGTAGATTTTTTAAAAACTGAAATACAATATCTGAAAGGAATAGGACCAAAGAAAGCTGAAGTTCTGCAAAAAGAACTTAATATTTATTTTGTTGAAGATTTAATTTATTATTTCCCTTATAAATATATCGATAAAACGAAGTTTTATACTGTAAGTCAGATAGATGCTAATTTTCCATATATTCAACTTAAAGGCAAAATATCTAATTTCAATACTATTGGACAAGCACGAAAACAGCGACTTGCTGCAACTTTCACTGATGGTACAGGCTCAATTGAGTTAGTTTGGTTTAAAGGAATAAAGTGGGTAAAAGAATCGGTTAAAACAAATACAGATTATATACTTTTTGGAAAACCGAGTTTGTTTAATAATAAAATTAATATTGTTCATCCCGAGCTTGAAGAGATTACTAAACACGAAGAAAAATTACAATTTTCTTTTCTTTCATTATATAATACTTCTGAGAAATTAAAAAAGAAATATATTAACTCAAAAGCGATTCATAATTTTCAACAATCGGCTTTTTCTATAATTAAAGGCTATGTGCCCGAAACATTACCTGATTATTTGATAAAAAAATTAAATTTAATTTCACTTGATGAGGCTCTGTTTAATATTCATTTTCCTCAGAGTGTTGATTTGTTGAAAAAATCTCGCTACAGGTTAAAGTTCGAAGAGTTGTTTTATGTGCAATTAAATATCTTAAAACAGAAATTATTAAGAAAAGAAAAATTTAAAGGCTATGTTTTTTCAAGAGTAGGTAGTTTTTTCAATTCTTTTTATAATAATAATTTACCTTTCCCACTCACAAATGCACAAAAGCGAGTTGTTAAAGAAATTAGAAAAGATATTGGATCAGGCAAACAAATGAACAGACTTTTGCAAGGTGATGTTGGTAGTGGAAAAACTCTAGTTGCTTTAATGACAATGTTAATAGCAGTTGACAATAATTATCAGGCTTGTTTTATGGCTCCTACCGAGATATTGGCTATCCAGCATTTTAAGACTTTATCAAAAATGCTGAATGGCCTTGATATTAATATTAATTTACTAACAGGTTCAACAAAAAAAGCTAAGCGAGAAATAATTCACGAACAACTTCTTAGTGGAGAATTGAATATTTTAATTGGCACTCACGCTTTAATTGAAGATGTTGTGAAGTTTAAAAATCTAGGGATGGTAGTTATTGATGAACAGCATCGGTTTGGTGTTGCTCAGCGTGCTCGTTTATGGAAAAAAAATATTAATCCGCCTCATGTGTTGGTTATGACTGCTACACCAATTCCTCGCACGTTAGCAATGACTGTTTATGGCGATTTAGAAGTGTCGGTTATTGACGAGATGCCTCCTGGAAGGAAACCTGTAAAGACTTTGCATTTTTTTGATTCAAAACGATTAAGAGTTTTTGGCTTTATCGAAAAACAAATACAATTAGGGCGTCAAATTTATATTGTTTATCCATTGATAAAAGAATCGGAAAAAATGGATTATAAAGACCTCGAAGATGGTTTGGAAAGTATTTCGAGAGCCTTTCCTCCTCCAAAATATTCTATTAGTGTAGTGCATGGAAAAATGAAACCTGCAGAAAAAGACAAATCAATGCAGTTGTTTATTAAAGGTCAAACACAAATTATGGTTGCAACAACTGTTATTGAAGTTGGTGTAGATGTGCCAAATGCTTCTGTAATGATTATTGAAAGTGCAGAGCGTTTTGGTTTATCGCAATTGCATCAGTTACGCGGACGTGTTGGGAGAGGGGCAGACCAGTCATATTGTATTTTGATGACTTCTTATAAACTATCAAATGAAAGCCGTAAACGTATTGAAACAATGGTGCAGACTAACGATGGTTTCGAAATATCAGAGGTTGATTTAAAACTTCGGGGACCAGGAGATATTGAAGGTACTCAGCAAAGTGGGATTCCTTTTGATTTTAAAATTGCTAATCTTAGTAAGGATACACAAATATTGCAATATGCACGAAACATTGCAACAGATGTGCTTGAAAATGACCCATCGTTAAATAATGAAGAAAATCATATTTTAGTTAAGCAGTTAAAAAAGTTGTCGAAAGATAAGGTTAATTGGGGCTATATTAGTTGAAAGTTGAGCAAAAGCAAAATTTCGACATTTCGGGATTGAAAGTTTAATCTGTTAAAAAATTCCGACTAATTCATTTTAATGGCTCTTTCTGTATGAGAATCGTCATTAAAATGGTCTTCTAAACCTCGGCATACAAATTTACTGATATCAATATTTTTACTGCCTTTTTTGATATATTTACAAGTATAAATTTTTATTTTATTAAAAAGATTTTCAGGTGTGAATGGCTTAGAAATATAATCGTTCATGCCTGCATTTATGCACTTTTCTTTTTCTTCAATCAGTGCATGAGCTGTTATTGCAATAATTGGAATTTGATTTTTATCTGGAGGAAATTCATTTCTTATTTTTTTTGTTGCTTCATAACCATCCATTATTGGCATTTGAATATCCATTAATATTAGGTCATATTCTTTATTTTGCAGCATTTCTAAAGAAATTTTTCCATTTGATGCAATGTCTATATTAATTGTTTTATTCCAATCTTTTATTAAATCAACAAAAAGGTTTTGATTTATCACATTATCTTCTACAAGTAAAATTTGCAGGTTCTTTTTGTGACATTTTGCTAAAATAACTTTAGAGTTTATAATATTAGTTTTTGCCTTATCATTGCATAATTCAAAATCCAGATAAAAAGAAAAATTTGTTTCTCCATTAGGTTTACTTGTAACTTCAATCTTGCCATCTTGCAAGTCAATAAGTTTTTTAACAATTGATAAACCTAAACCTGTACCTCCAAAACGTCTTGTTGTGTCAGAATTTGCTTGAGAAAAACATTCAAAAATTGTTTCTGCTTTATTTGGTGGAATATATTCACCCTCATCAATAATATTAAATAAAATTCGAACTTTTGATGAGCATTCAAGTTGTTTAAGCTCTATTCTGATATCGCTGTTTGTATCGGAAAATTTTATTGCATTACCAATAAGGTTATTCAATATTTGATTTAATCTTATGGGGTCTCCAATAATTATTTGAGGAATATCTTTATCAATACAATATTTAATTCTATTTTTTTTCTTTGACGCTTGAACTGTTAAGGAGGAGATTAATTTATGGATTAATTCTTTAATATTAAAATTGATTTTTTCGAGAGATAATTTTCCTGCTTCAATTTTTGAGAAATCTAATATATCATTAATAACAACCATTAGATTGTTTCCGGAGTTGATAATGTTATTATTGTATGAGTGTTGTTTTTTGTCTAATTTTGTTTTTGATAAAAGGTGTGAAAATCCAATAATAGAATTCATGGGAGTCCTAATTTCGTGACTCATGTTTGATAAAAATAAACTTTTAGATTTGTTTGCTTCTTCGGCACTTTTTTTTGCTTCTTCTAAAAGCAAATTAGTTTTCTCTAATTTATTTTTTTGTTCTTGAATTTTTTGTTTCTGTTGGGTTAATTTAATATTTGCTTTCTTTTTTAAAATATATGCGTGGATAATTAGACTTATTATAATAAGACCAATGATAAAGCCTACAATAAATAAATTTTTTATTAAAGTCTGTTTTTTTAATTTATACTCATTAATCTGTTTTTCTTTTTTTAATACTTCAATCTCTTTTTCTTTTTTCGAGGTCTTATATTTGGTTTGAAAATCAGCAATAATAGTTTTGCTTTTTTCATTAAAGATTGAATCGTTTAGTATATGATATTTTTGATAATAATTTAAAGATTTTTTGTAATTTCCTATTGTTTCGTAGATTTCAGAAAGCGATAAGTAATTATTAATAATGGATGTACAAAGATTGTGCTCTTTTGCAATTTTTATACTTTTATTATAAAATTCAATTGCTTTTTTATAATCCTTTGTTTTTTCATAATATAATCCAATATTATTAAGAGTGGATATTTGACCTTCATAATTTTTTATCTTTTTGTAAATACTTAATGATTTATTAAATAACTCCAGAGACTGTTTGAATTTATTTGTTTTGTTTAAATAAATATTTCCAATGCTTTCATACGAATTTGCTACTCCAAGTTTATTGCCTATTTCTTTATTTGTTTTTAAAGCTTCATAATAGTAATCTATGGCTTTGTCATACAAATTTATTATTGCATATATATTACCAATATTATTTAACGATTTTGCAATACCATTCTTATCTTTTATTTTATTTAAAATTTTTAGTGCTTCTTGAAAATAGTCAATTGCCCTTTCATAATCCTGCCAGTCAATATAAACTTCACCTATATGTAAAAAAGTTCTTGCAATACCTTGTTCATTACCAATTTGTTCTCTTAGTTTTAATGCTTTTTGATAATGCTTAATAGATTCTTTATAATTACCTAATAAGGAATATATTTCTCCTATATTGTTTTCAGAAGTTGAGATTCCTATCTTATTGCCAATTTGTTTGCGTAATTTTAGAGATTTATTGAAATAGATAAGAGCATTGTCATAATCACTCCAGTTTCTATAAACAGATCCAATATTGTTTAAAGTATTTGCTTTTGCTCTGAGAG
>QMPG01000290.1 GCA_003648455.1 Bacteroidota bacterium | reverse complement strand
CACACAATTTGTTAGTTGTGCAAGAAATTTATTTATTTTTATTGAAATTTCTTTTTATACGACAAAAATGAAAAATACAATACTAGGACTTGATTTAGGAACCAACAGCATTGGTTGGGCTTTGGTGGAACACGATTTTGAAGAAAAAGAAAGTGAAATAATTGATGCCGGTAGCAGGATAATACCAATGAGTCAGGATGTTCTTGGGAAGTTTGATGCCGGACAATCAATTTCGCAAACGGCTGAAAGAACGAAGTACAGGAGTGTCAGACGCCTTCGACAGCGCTATTTATTACGCCGGGAACGATTACATCGGGTTTTAAACATATTAAATGCACTCCCTTTTCATTATGCTGCTGCAATTGATTTTAAAAATAAGAAAGGTAAGTTTCTTGATGGTCTTGAAGTAAAGCTGAATTATAAAAAGAATGGCAAAGGTGAATATGACTTCATTTTTAAAGGTTCTTTTAATAAAATGCTATCGGAATTTAAAAAGAATTACGACAACATTAAAATACCTTATGATTGGACAATTTATTTTTTGCGAAAAAAAGCGTTGGAAGAAAAAATATCATTGCAAGAGTTGGCTTGGATTATTCTTAATTTTAATCAAAAACGTGGGTATTATCAATTGCGCGGAGAAGAGGAGGAAGAAGACAAAACAAAATCGGTTGAATATTATCCATTAAAGGTTGTGGGTGTTGAGGCTGAAGAACCAAACTATAAAAATGACATTTGGTATAATGTTAAATTAGAGAACGGTTGGGTTTACAGAAGAAAAAGTAAAAACCCGCTTAATGACTGGATTGGTAAAATAAAAGAGTTTATTGTTACTACACAGTTGGATAAAAATGGCAACCCAAAAGAAGATGTCACCGGTAATCCAAAAAGGAGTTTCAGAGCACCCGATGAAAACGATTGGACTTTGCTAAAAACTAAGACTCAAAAAGATATTGAAAAATACAATGTCGAGAACAATACAATAGGTGTTGCAAGCTACATTATTAATGCTTTGCTTATTAATCCAAAACAAAAAATCAGAGGCAAATTAATTAAAACAATTGAGCGGAAGTATTATAAAAATGAATTGGCTGCAATTATAAGGAAGCAAAAGGAATATCACCCTGAATTACAAAACAAAGAGTTATTCCAAAAGTGTGTTGTCGAGTTGTATCCTAATAATTTTGCCCAACAACAATTATTAACCCAGAAAGACTTTGTTTATTTGTTTACAAATGATATTGTTTTTTATCAACGCCCATTAAAATCAAAGAAATCGTTAATTGACGAATGCAAGCTGGAATACAGAGTTTATAAAAATAAAGAGGGTAAATTAACTTCAAAAGGAATAAAAGTCATTGCGAAAAGTCACCCTTTGTATCAGGAATTTCGTTTATGGCAGTTTATTAGTAACCTGAAAATATTAAAGAGAAAGAAAGAAATTAACGGCCGTGTTTTTATTGATTACGATGTAACAACCGACTTCTTTCCTAGTGAAGATTCAAAGGTAAAGTTATTTGAGTTTTTAAATCAGAAAGAGAAAATAACACAAAAACAATTTTTAGCATCAAGGGAATTATTTGGTAGGAAATTTTCGGAGAATGATTACCGCTGGAATTATGTTGAAGATAAAGAATACCCCCTTAATGAAACAAGAGCTATGTTTATTACCAAGTTTAGTAAACATAAAGATTTTGACTGGAATACTTTTTTATCAAAAGAAAATGAAATTTCATTATGGCATATTGTTTACTCCGTTTCTGATAAAAAAGAGTTTGAAAAGGCAATTGAAAACAGTAAGGTAACCAAAAGCTTACCGCTAGAAATAAAAACAAGTATTAAAAAAATCAAACCTTTTAAAAAGGACTTTGGTGCATATTCTGAAAAAGCTATTAAAAAATTGCTGCCGTTGATGAGAATGGGCAAGTATTGGGATTACGATAGTATAGATGATAAAACCAAAGAGCGAATACAAAAAATTATTACCGGTGAATATGATGAGAAAATAAGAGACAGAGTAAGAGAAAAAGCCATTAATTTAACTGTTGAAAATAGTTTTAAAGGCTTGCCGTTGTGGTTGGCTTCGTATATTGTTTATGATAAACACTCTGAAAGAGGAAGTACCGGTAAATGGAAAACCCCAAAACAAATAAATAACTTTTTAAAGGAATTTAAACAGCATGGTTTACGCAATCCAATTGTAGAACAGGTAATAACTGAAACTTTGCGATTGGTACATGATGTTTGGGAATATTACGGGCAAGGAAAACAAAATTTCTTTGATGAAATACATATAGAGCTGGGACGTGAAATGAAGAACCCTGCAAATCAACGTAAAATAATAACAGAAAGAGTATCTAATAATCAAAATACCAACCAACGTATCAGGATATTGCTTAGGGAGTTTAAAAATCAAAATATGGAAGGTGTTTTACCTGAATCGCCTAACCAGCAGGAAAAACTACGAATTTTTGAAAATGATATTTTAGCTCGTTATTCAGAAAAAGACTTAGAAAAAGAAGAACAGGATGGAATTAAAATTGCAAAGGTTATAAAATCGTTGGAGCCAACAAGTCGTGAAATTGAGAAGTATAAACTTTGGTTAGAACAAAAGTATCGTTCGCCATATACCGGCAAAACAATTTCATTAAGTAATCTTTTTACTGCTGATTATGAAATTGAACATATTATACCACAAGCTAGATATTTCGATAATTCATTTAATAATAAAGTTATTTGTGAGGCAGAGGTAAATCGTTTTAAAGATAGAATGACGGCTTATGAAATGATAAGTAAAAAACCCGGGCAAATAATTGATTTAGGGCAGGGAAAGAGTGTAAAGCTTTTTTTGTTGGATGAGTATCAAAAATTTGTAACGGATAATTTTGTTACAGGGAGTAAAAAACAAAAACTATTATTAAGTGAGGACATACCAGAAGGTTTTATAAGCAGGCAGTTAAACGATACACGCTACATCAGTAAGGTAGTAAAATCATTGTTAAGTAATATTGTAAGGGAAGATGGGGAACAAGAAGATACATCAAAAAATATTGTTTCTATTACCGGTGGGATAACCGATAGGCTAAAAAAAGACTGGGGTCTTAATGATAAATGGAACGAAATAATATTACCAAGATTTAAAAGATTGAACGAAATAACCAATACCAATCTATTTACTTACTTTAATGAAAAATACCACAAGGAAATTCCATCCGTTCCACTGGATTTAAAGAAAAACTTTAGTAAAAAGCGAATTGATCACCGTCACCATGCTATGGATGCATTAACCATTGCAGTAGCAACCAAAGACCATGTTAACTATTTGAATAATGCTTATGCAAAATCTGATAACCAACGATATGATTTAAGAAACAAGCTGTGCTTTAAAAAATATACCGACAATAAGGAGAATTATAAATGGCTGTTCTATCTTCCTTGGAAAACGTTTCCCGTTGATGTTAAAAATATCTTGGAAAATACGGTGGTTAGTTTCAAACAAAACTTGCGTGTAATAAATAACGCTTCCAACAAATATCAAAAGTGGGTTAACGAAAGTGGAGTTATCAAAAAGAAATTTGTCCAACAGAAAGGACGGAATTGGGCAATAAGAAAACCGTTGCATAAAGAGACAGTATATGCTAAAGTTAAGTTGCGAAAAGTAAAATCTGTGAGCATTAATACTGCTATTGACGGGGTTTTGAATAGTGAGTATATTTGTGTTGATAAACAACTATCAAATAAAATAAAACAATTAGTAAACAAAGGATACAATGCTAAATCGTTAAAAAAATATTTTAAAACCAACGTGTTTAGAAATGAGAAAATAAATAAAGCAGACGTTTATTATTTTATTGATGATTATGCTGCTGTAAGAAAAACAATAGATGAAACCTTTAAATCTGTTCGGTGGATTAAAGAGAATGTTACCGACACTGGAATACAAAAGATATTGATAAACCACTTGGGCAGGTATAATGAGATTGATAATAAAGGAGAAATTACAGAACATCCCGAACTGGCATTTTCTCACGCGGGAATTATAGATATGAACAATAACATTGTAGAATTGAATGATGAAAGGCAACATCAACCTATTTATAAAGCTCGTGTTTACGAAACATTGGGTAATAAGTTTGCTGTTGGAGTTAATGATAATAAGGCTACTAAATTTGTGGAGGCAGCTAAAGGTACAAACCTCTATTTTGCAGTTTATTCTGGAGTTAACAAAAAAGGAGAACAAAAAAGAGTTTATGATACAATTCCTTTAAACGTTGTTATTGAGCGGCAGAAGCAAGGATTATTACCTGTTCCTAAAAAGTTTGTCAACGAAAAAGATAAAACCGAAGCACAGTTATTGTTTTATTTATCACCTAACGATCTTGTTTATGTACCCACTGACGAAGAAATGCAAAACATTGATTCAATAGATTTTAAAAAGTTAACGAAGGAACAGAATAAGAGAATTTATCGAATGGTTAGCAGTTCGGGTACTCAATGTTTTTTTGTCCGCAACAATATTGCAGTACCTATCGTAAATAAAATTGAATTTAGTCCTTTGAATAAAACAGAAAGAGATATTAATAATGAAATTATGATTAAAGAAAGATGTATTAAATTAAAAGTAAACCGATTAGGCAAGGTTTCCAAGGCTGTTTAGTAACAAATTAATATGCAATTTCAACAAGGCCACCTATATCACATCTATAATCAGGGAAACAATCGACAAAAGATTTTTTTCAGGAGAGAGAATTACCTGTATTTTCTTAAAAAAACAAGAGTATATATTTTGCCT
>QMPG01000289.1 GCA_003648455.1 Bacteroidota bacterium | reverse complement strand
TGCTTATAGTTCGAGTATGCCGGATTTGCCTTCACGCGGAAGGTTTTCTCCGAGTTTGTTTAAAGGAACAAGCTTTAATTCAGGTGCTTACTCGGCAGAATATGGTCAGGCATTATCATCAGCGTTGATTTTGAAAACCGAAGGGCTTGCCAATAAAACACAAACAGGCTTGTCGCTATTAACAGTAGGTACGGGAATTTCGCATACTAAAAGATGGGATAATACTTCTTTATCTGTATCAGCAGATTATAATAATTTGCAACCATATTACAATATGGTGCAACAAGACGTTGATTGGGAAAAATATCCCGAATCGCTAAATGGAACAGTAATTTTTAGACAAAAAGTGAGAGATGAAGGGATGATAAAAATGTTCAGCACTTTTGGAAAAGACAATGCAGCTATGTTATTTCATAATATTGATAATAATGATAGTACTTATTTGATAAACAGAAAAAATAATAATGCTTATTTTAACACAACTTACAACGATGTGTATAATGATTGGTTAGTAAAAGCAGGTGTTTCATATTCATCAAATTTAGATAATATTGACCTTGGCAAAGATAATGTGAAAGAAAATGAACAAACATTGCAATCGAGATTTACTTTATCGAACCAAGTTACTGATTTTATGAAAATTAAGTTTGGCGGCGATTTTTTGAATAAGAAATATAATCAGGATTATTTTCAAAATTTTAACAGTAATACTTATAACAGCTCTTTTGATGATAATAACTCTGCCTTTTTTGTTGAAACAAATTTGCAAGTAAACAGCTTGTTAGCCGCAAGAGTAGGGGGTAGGTTTGAGTATTCGAGCTTGTTAAACAAAGCAAATATTGCACCTCGTTTTTCAATTTCTGTAAAAGTAAGCAAACAAAGTCAGGTGTCGTTGGCAAGTGGTATTTTTTATCAAACTCCGCAAAATGATTATCTGCGTTTTAATCATAATCTTGATTTTGAAAAGGCTCATCATTATGTTCTTAATTATCAGATAATGAATAAATACCGAACTTTTAGAGTTGAGGCTTATTATAAAGATTATGATAATTTGCTAAAATATGAAACAGAAAACACTCCAATTGCCAGCACATATACCAATTCAGGCGATGGATATGCAAGAGGTGTTGATGTTTTTTACAGAGATAAGAAAACGTTGAAATATGGAGATTTCTGGGTTTCATATTCATTTCTCGACACAGAAAGAGATTTTAAAAATTATCCTAAATCGGCTGTTCCCACTTTTGTTTCGAAGCATAATTTAGCACTTGTGTATAAATATTTTATAATGAAAATTAATACGCAAGTAGGATTTACATATTCATTGTCGAGCGGACGAACTTATTATAACCCTAATACAATTGATTTCTTGAGCGACAAAACTAAAGCATATCAGGATTTGAGTTTCAGCGCAAGCTATCTTACTACAATAATGAATTGCTTCACAATAGTTCATTTTTCTGTAAGTAATGTTTTGGGTCACGATAATGTTTTTGGGTATCGTTATGGAACAGTTCAAAATGCTGATGGTAGTTATAACTCTAGAGCTGTTACACCAACAGCAAAAAGGTTTGTATTGTTGGCAGTGTTTGTTTCGATTTAGTGCCGGCACGAAAACTCGTAAAATTTTAGTTGCGATGTCATTTCGATCCGCCAGCCGGCGGAGATGAAATCTCACTCAACTTATATACACTGTGTTCTGAGATTTCTCTTTTTAGTCGAAATGACAATATGGGCGTTTTCGTGCAAACATTATTTAGGAAGTTTAGAGTTAAAATTTTGTTTAAATAATAAAATAATACCTCATAATAATTACAAATAAAACAAAGGGAAGATGCTTGAGGTAACATCAGACCTTTAATAAAACCATATTAAAATGAAAAAAACAATTATGAAAACAGACAAGACAAGACATTTTGGTAGAATGGTAAACCAAAGATTTGGAAGAAGTTTAAGATATGCAATTTCTATGCTTATCTTAATAACAATTAGCTTAACCGGTTTTTGCAAAACAAACACTTATGTTGATGCAATGCAGAAAAATATTGCTGATTTTAAAAAAGATTCAACTCTTGAACAATATCAAGCAACAGCTAACAGTTTTGAAAGAATTTCTAACATTGATAAAAGTAAATGGCTACCGTCTTATTATGCTGCTCATGTTTATATTATAATGAGTTTTGTAGAAAAAGACAGCGATATGAAAGACAAATATCTCGACAAAGCACAAACTTTTATTGATAATTGTCAGAAGATTGTAAAAAACGAATCGGAAGTATATGTCTTACAAGGATTCTTATATCAAGCGAGAATATCTGTTTCGCCAATGCTTAGAGGAATGAAATATTCTGCAAAAGCAAGTGAAGCGTTAAATAGAGCAATAAAAATAAATGCTGATAATCCGAGAGCATATTATTTATTAGGACAAAATTTATTGCATACCCCTTCAATGTTTGGTGGCGGTGTTGAGCTTGCATGTCCATATTTAACTAAAGCAAAAGCAAAATATGCAATATTTAAACCCAAAAGCGATATATCACCAAATTGGGGTGAGAAAGCTACTATTAAACTTTTGGCATATTGCAATAAAGATAAGAAATAAGTAATTTTAAAAAATTTAATTATAGAGGTAAAAGTAGAAATTATGTAATTGTAAAATTAAATGCTGATTACTTATGTTTCTTTCTACTTTTATCTTGTTAAATAGTGCTTGCACGAAAACCATTGAAATTTTAATTATGCTGTCATTTCGAACGAAGTGAGAAATCCCATTCAGCTTATATATACTGTGTTATGAGATTTCTTCTCCGTTAGCTGGCGGATCGAAATGACAATATAGAAGTTCCCGTACAGATACTAAATATAATAATATGAAAAAGCACACACATTTTATTTTAATACAATTAAGAGATCTAATATTAATGGGCATTTTTGGAATATTTATTTCATTTTTGTTTGGTTCCGATTTTACTTTTAAATCAATTATCTACTCTTCTATTTATGGTGCTTTAATAGGATTTTCTTTATGGAAGGGAAATCATCTGATTGGCACAATGCTGGGAAAAATTTGCTCGTGGGAAGAGAACCCAACAAAAATGTGGTTGTTACAATTGAGTGGATTATTTGTTTTTTCAGTGCTCGACATTATTGCTGTTAACTATCTGTGGTACACAATAATATTTGGCAATGATTTTATAAAAGTATTAATTCACGCCAAGTGGATTTTAATATCAGAATTTATTATTACAGTAATTTTTGCATCAATATTTTATTCCAGAATTTTTTTTAAATTTTGGCGTAAATCAATTATTAATCAAGAAAAAATAAAACGTCAAGTCTTAGCTTTACAATACGATTCGTTAAAAAATCAAGTTAATCCTCATTTTTTGTTTAACAGTTTTAACACCCTCTCGTCGTTAATTGAAAAAGACAAGACGCTTGCCACAAAATTTTTAAAACAATTGTCTGATGTTTACAGATATGTTTTAGACCAAAGAGACAATGAAATTGTTGATTTGTCAACTGAGATGGATTTTGTTAAATCGTATGTTTATTTGCAACAAATAAGACATAACGAAAATTTAAAAGTCAATATTAATCTATCATCTCAAAATTATGGTTTTAAAGTTGTTCCATTGTCATTGCAAATGCTTGTTGAAAATGCAATTAAGCATAACGTTATTTCAAAAGAACAGCCGCTTATTATTGATATTTATGATGAGAATTCTGATTATATTATTGTGAAAAATAATCTGCAAATAAAAAATGTGATTAAAGATTCGAACGGACTGGGATTAGAGAATATTAAATCGAGATTTGAATTCATGTCTGATAAAAAAGTTGAAATATTGAAAAGTGCAGATGAATTTATTGTTAAATTACCAATTATTAAATAATTATTAGTTGTTAATTATTAATTACGAAAAAAAAATATAATTATATGAAGGTTTTAATTATAGAAGACGAAAGTTTGGCAGCCGAGCAGCTAATAAATTTATTGTATAAGTATGATAAGAACATTATTGTTTTAGAAGTTATTGCAAGTGTGAAGAATGCAGTTAAATGGCTCAAAAACAATGAGAAACCCGAATTAGTTTTTATGGATATTCAACTTGCCGATGGCGTAAGTTTCGATATTTTTGATAAAGTTGAACTAACGAGCCCTGTAATTTTTATTACTGCCTACGACCAATATGCTATTCGTGCTTTTAAAGTTAACAGCATTGATTATTTGTTGAAACCACTAGATTTCGATGAGCTTAAAACAGCAGTAGATAAATTTAAAAACTCTAAACAATCGTCAGTTAATCAGGATATTATTGAGAAGTTTAAAAATATGCTGACTAATAATTATAAAAACCGTTTTGTTATAAAAGTAGGTGAGCATATCAGACCAATAAATATTGAACAAATAAATTATTTCTACAGTTTCGAAAAAGCCACTTACATTAATACTTCAGAAAATAGGAATTATGTTATTGATTATTCATTAGAACAAGCAGAAGCATTAATCGACCCAACACTTTTTTTTAGAATAAATAGAAAATATTTAATAAGCCTTGCTTCGATTCTCGATATTGTGAGCTACTCAAACAGTCGCTTAAAAATTAAGCTGGTCAATAGCGATAAAAATGATATTATTGTCAGTCGCGAACGGGTTAACGATTTTAAAAAATGGCTGGATAGGTAGGAGCGGGTATTAGCCATATGGTTTATATTACTCAGTTGTGCCCAATACAAAAGAATACCAATTTTATATTAACTTAACACGAAGAATTATGAATTTTTCGGGTTAACCCG
>QMPG01000288.1 GCA_003648455.1 Bacteroidota bacterium | reverse complement strand
ACAAATTTGGTGTTTTTAATAAGCCCAAATTTGGGTACTTCTAATGCGGGACTTACCGCTTTACTTCCCACTATCCATCGCTAATTCATGCAATTCACTTCGTTTTTACATGAATAAAGCGGATTAAGAGAGACCTTTTGGTTGATTCGGTAATTTTATTACAATTCAAGTAGGAATATAAATCTTTTGTATTAGTTCATTGTATTCATCGTTAAGCTTGCTTTTTGAAGTAATTCCACCACCACTTTTAAAAAACAGATTTTTGTTTTTTTGCTCAATAAAACGTATTGCAACAGCACTATCTAATTTTTCCCCGTCAAATATTCCGAAAACACCGGTGTAATAATCTCTCGGCACAATTTCTGTTTTTTTTATAATTTCAACGGTTTTCTTTTTTGGAGCTCCACTAATAGAGCCGGCAGGTAAGAGTTTTAGAATACTGCCACCTAAATTTTTTTGCCAATCATTAGAGAGTTGCCCTTTTATTTCTGAACTGGTTTGTAAAATTTCATTTTTGTGAGTTTTTATTTTTTCTACATAACGGTATTTTGTAACGATAACGTTTTTTGCTATGGTTGATATGTCGTTCCGTAATAAATCTACTATTGTGTTGTGTTCCCACTCTTCTTTTTTATTGTTTATTAATAATTGCTCGGCATTATTAATGCTTGCATCAATTGTTCCTTTCATTGGGTAGGTGTAAATTTCATTGTTTTTAATTTTGATAAAGCATTCGGGCGAAAACACAACAAATTTATTTTTAAATAATAATTTATAAGGAGCCTTTGCCATAAAAAATATGTCTTCTAAACTCATGTTTGTCTCTATTTTAGTGGGAAAAGTAAGATTGAGAAGATATGTGTTTCCATTATTAATGTGTTGAATAACTTGCTTTATTTTTTTTGAAAAAACATGTTTGTTGATAGGTGTTGATTTAAGTTTAATATTGCAATTTTTTTTCGATTTTTTCACATTTGATTTTCCGTTTATATCATAAAACAAACCATTATCAATCGCATCTTCTGTAGTACAAACAAATGGTTTTTTGCATTCAAAATCAATCAGGAATAGAAAAGGTTTTTTATCTATTGCGTATTTTGATATTTTTTTTTCAAACTCTTTTATATTCATTCTATATTTTTATAAAATTTTCTAATATTTTATTTCCGTATTTTGTCATAAACGATTCCGGATGAAATTGTAAGCCGTAAATATCATATTCTTTATGTTTAATAGACATTAGTCGTTTGTCTGAAGTAATTCCTGTAATTTCTAAACAGTTAGGCAATGTTTTAGGGTTTATTGTCCAAGAATGGTATAATCCGACCTCAATATTTGCAGGTAAACTTTTATATATATAAGAATTATTGTTTATCTGTACAAGGTGTTTTTGTCCGTGAATTACAGATTTTAGTTGAACTAATTCACCCCCAAAATATTCACAAATAGTTTGATGCCCCAAACAAACACCTAATAAAGGTTTTTTGGTTTTAATGCAGCAAGTAATAACATCGTTTAATAGTGGAAAATCACAAGGTTTGCCCGGTCCGGGGGAAATTATTATTTTATCATAAGATTGAAGAGTATCAATACTTATTTTATTTGTAAGCAAAACGTCAAAATTAACATTTTCAATATTTCTCAAAATATTAACAATGTTGTATGTAAAAGAATCATTATTATCAATAATTAATACTTGCATATATCTGTCTATTTATTTTAAAATAATAGTTTGATGGTGTTTATAATGGTGTGTCTTAACGATTCGTATTCAATCCAAAGAACTTTTTAAAAAGTTTTAATATTATTTAACCCGAAAAATTCATAATTTTTCTACGCTTAAGAATTACCAACAAATTTGGTGTTTTTTAAACCCCAAATTTGGGTACTTCTAATGCGGGGTTTACCGCTTTGCTTTCCGCTATCCATCGCTAATTCATGCAATTCACTTCTTTTTTGCATGAATAAAGCGGGTTAATATTCACAAATTTAATAATATGTATGCTTTAATTCATATAAATTTTTCGAAAATGTCTACATTCCGTTAAGTAGCTCTTTGTTTTTTTTAGTCAACGATTTAACAATTAAATTATAAGCATCGTCAATCCATTGCATTAGCAAATTATCAGGAATTGACTGGTTAAACATAATTGTGTTCCAGTGTTTTTTGCTCATGTGAAAACCGGGTAAAACACTTCTGTATTGTTCTCTTAGAGAAATTGCTTTTTCAGGATTGCATTTTAAATTTATACTATCAGCCTTTGAGAGACTCATTAATGCAAACATCTTACCCATTACTTTAAAAACAAGAGTATCCTCGTCAAAGGGAAAACCTTCGGTAACTCCTTTTTTATTAATACAATATTCTCTTATTTGTTCAATATTCATTATATAATAAATATTATTCTGTGGTCGATTAATACAAATATTGTTATGAACACAATAGTATATGCAAAATATAATCCGATTGGAATGTACTTGTTTGGGCTTATTTTAAGAGCAAAATAATTGTAAAGGATTAATATCTGTTTTTCGAGAAGAAAGGCAAAAACTGTTGCAAGAGCTACACCTACCAATCCATATTTTTCAAGAAACATTAGGCTTAACGAAACATTTACGATAATATTAATTATTGAAGCAAGCATAACAACTCTTGTTTTTTTTAATCCGATAAGAATTGTGTTTGGGAAAAGAATTCTGCTACAAACCAAGAGTAAATATATCATAAAAACATCGGAACCACGAGAAAAATTTTCGTTAAACATGGTAACGAACAACCATTTACTGAATAGTAAAACAACAATAGAAAGAGGGAAAAGAATATGCATTAATCTAGCAGATTTTTTCTTTATTGTTTTTAACGATTCTTTTATTTTTTTTGTTGTCGAAAATTCAGGAAGCATTGCACTATGCAAACCTGCGGCCAACAAAACAACAAAGGGCAATTCTTTGGCTCCGTAACGGAACACAGCAAAAGAAGCTGCATCATATTTGTTTGAAATAATAATGCCATCGATATATTGTGCCGAGCCGCTTAATAGACTGCTTATTATTAGGGGCGTTGCTAACGACAAATGTTCTAAAAGGAATGGTATTGAAATTTTAAAAACTGCATATTTTTTTAGTAATGCAATTAACCATACAATTCGTAATGCCGACACAAAAACTAAAGACCAAACAGAAAATGTTATTCCATAACCCATTAAAACCGGAGTTATAACTAACACAAGCTGTAAAGAGAAGACAAAAAAACCGTAAGAAATAATTTTCTCGGGTTTATTTCTTAGTAAATAAATATACTCAACTAATGCAGCCGGATTGCTCAATAATATATATAATAATAGAGGGAAGTAAAATGGCACTTTTCCTTTGTAGCCAAAAACAGAAAGGTCGTTTTTAATTGAGATACCAAAAATAAAAATTAGAATGCTGAAAAAACATAAGAGTAGAAAGGCATTAAAAAGCTCGGGGGATTTGTTTTCTTCTTTAAAAATAAATGTGTTGTTGTTTTTGTATAAGGGTAAAAAAGATTGAATTAAGCCGGTTACCCAAAAATAACTTGCTGCACTGGCAAAAAAAAGCAATAGCTCAAAAAGACCTATTTCAGATAAGGTTAAATGGCTCTTTGTAAATATTATGCTAATTAATAAAAAAGAAGTGAAACGGGATATTTGGAATAGTTGAAGTCCCGATATATTATTTGATTTTTTTAGTATAGACAAATTAAATATATGTTAGTTATGTATGGCAAAAATACTAAATTTTATGTATAACGAAATTTTTTATTGTTTAGTTTCTATATTCGAAAGAATTTTCAGAATAGACATAAACATATTTACTCCATGCTCAATTAAATCGTCAGGGAAATCATAGTTTGAGTTATGTAAATCAGGGGTGCCTTCCCCGGCTCCAAGTCCAAACATTGCTCCGGAATAGTTTTTAGTAAAATATGAAAAATCTTCAGACCATCTAAAAGGCTCTTTTGTGTCAATTAATTGATAATTGTTTTGCAGAGTTGCATTTTTAATAAATTCAACACATTTTTTATTGTTATATGTTGCTAAAAATTTGTCGGTGTATGAAATATCATAACCTAAAGAATATTTCTGTGCTGTGTTTTTAACAATTTTCTCTGCTTTTTGAGTTAGTTTTATCATGTCGTTTTCTTCAAACGAACGCAATGTTGCCATTATTCTGGCATTTCCGGGAGTTGTTCCAAAAGCTTCTTCTCCTAGGCTGGCATGAATAATTGTTATTAAAACAAAGCGGGTAAATAGTGATTTGTTTTTTGAGATTTTTTTTAATTCACTAATAATGCTTGCCATAGCAAAAGCCGGACTTATTCCGTGTTCGGGAAAAGCTGCATGCGAAGTCTTTCCTTTTAGTTCAGCAATCATTCCTTTTGAAGAAGAAGAAAATATATTGTCGTTAGTTACAATACTTCCTAATGGAAAACCGGGGATATTATGTAATGCAAAAACATAGTCGGGCTTAAGCGTAATAAATTTTTTATCGTTAATTACATTAAAGGCACCTTTACCTGTTTCTTCGGCTGGTTGAAAAAGTAAAATAATTTTTCCTTCAAATAATCTATTTGTTGGTATTAATGAAGCTACTCCGGACAAAATTGTCATATGACCATCGTGTCCACATTTGTGGGAGATATTCTTTTTTTTAGATTTATAATCAAAATCATTTACTTCGTCAATAGGTAATGCATCGAGTTCGGCACGTAGCATTACTGTTTTGCCGGGTAATTTTCCATTAAAGATAAATGCTAAACCAAAACCGCCAATATTTGT
>QMPG01000287.1 GCA_003648455.1 Bacteroidota bacterium | reverse complement strand
CGAATTTAATTGATTTTTAGAAACATCTAAACTTATTAATCCTTTTAGTTTCCCAATTTCTACAGGAAGGTTGACAAGCTCGTTTTTAGATAAGTATAGAGTTGTTAGGCAAGTCATTTTACTAATTGCACCTGATAAATTATTTATTTTATTATCTGATAAATTAAGTTCGGTTATATTATTTAACTGAAAAAATTCATCGGGTATTGCTCTAATATTGTTAGGTGATAATTCTATGCATGACAAATTTGTTAATTTCCCAATCTCGGCAGGCAAACCTGATATTTTATTGTCAGATAAAATTAATGTATCAAGATTTTTAAGATCCCCAATTCGAGAAGGAATTTTTGTTAATTGGTTTTTAGATAAATCTAAAAGTCTAAGTTTAGCTAAATTACCAATGCTCGATGGCAACTCTGTAAGCTTGTTTTTCGAAAGATTTAAGCAAGTTAAATTATTTAGGTTTCCAATTTCAGCAGGTAATGTGCTTATATTGTTTGGGGATAAGTTTAAGGTGCTGATTTTTATTAAATCCCCAATGCCCGAAGGTAAAGATGTTAATAAGTTATTGTGTAATGTGATTGTAGAAATATTTGTTAAATTTTCAATCTCGGGGGGTAAACTTGTTAATAAATTATTATTTAAGAATAACTCTGTTAGATTAACAAGATTTCCAATACCTGAAGGAATTTGTTTTAATAAATTCTTATTTAATTTTAACAGCTTTAAATTTTTTAATGCGCCAATATCATCAGGAACTGAAGACAGACCGTTGTTGTTTAATTTAAGTGTTTGCAGATTAGTTAATTTGCCAATTTCAAAATTTAATGACTTTATTTTATTGGTGCTTAAGTCTAAGTCAGTTAAATTTGTTAGCATGCTGAATTCAAACGGAATACCTTCAATTTCATTGTCAGATAAATTTAAGCAAACAAGGTTTTTTAACTTAGTTATCTCAGGAGAGATATTATTAATTTGATTTATAGAGAGATTTAGTTTCTTTAGTTTTGATAATGTCCATAATTCAGGAGGCAAACCACTAATTTGATTTTTTGAAAGATTAAGTGTTTCTAAATTTTTTAATTGCCCAAAAACAGGTGGAATTTCAGTAATTCTATTCCCCGATAAGTTTAAGTGTTTTAGGTTTACAAGTTTCTCTATGTTTTTTAAACTTGTACTTGGTAACCCTTTACCTGAGATGTCAAGCTTATAGACTTTTGCCGGTTCTCTTAATGCATCAATAAGATTTTTGTATGTTTTGTTTTCTTGTGAAAATAGAAACAAGCAAAAGAATGACGCAACAAAAAATAATGTTATATGTTTCATAATTGTTGTATATTTTAAATAAAAATAAATATACAACATTTTAATCAGTGAAAAAAATAAAAGTAAAAATTAATTATTTTAACTGATTGGTTTTAAGTGTTTAATGAGACAGGGGATTAATTCTTTATTTAAGGTTGTCATTATCAAGTCTTTTTTTAGCTGCCTTATGTCGTTTTTTTGTCTCGTTAAATTCTTCAATGTGAGACAAACAAATTTTAATATTATTTGTGCAAGTTTGCTTTAATTCTTTAATCTTTTTTCGTTTTTCCAACTTTCGATTTTTGTTTATTGCTGAGTTTATCGCACTTTCTGCTCTTTGATAAAACTCAAGAGCCTTATTGTAATTCTTTTGTGATAAAGAAATAAAATATATGTCAGCAATATTCATTAATGTTTCTACATGCTCATTGCTTTTTAGTATTTCTTCGTAATAATGTATTGCTGTTAAATATTTTTTTTGATGTGTCAGCTTTTCTGCTTTTTTAAAGATAAGCTTATCTTTTCCCTTTAGCTCTTGAGAGTTAACAATTCCAAATGTAAAAATAAATGTTATCAGAATTATTAAATAAGTAATTTTTTTCATAGCTGTTAATTTTAAATAGAAAGTTTAAAAGTATAAAAAAAAAAACAACATTCAAAGCATGGGAAAAAATTGGCATTTATAAATAAATATTTATATTTTTTAACAAAACTATTAAAATTAATGGGGTGTTATTTTGAAAATATACAAAATTCTGAAACAATACCCTAAAAAATATGGGGGTAAATTTATTTTTATATATTTGTAGCTTGTTTAATGAAAAAAATAATAAAATGGCAACAATCAGATTTAAAGCTCTCGAAGAGTTATTTGCACGACAAGCATTAAAAATTGATTTACCTGAAATTAAAACATCAGAATATTATGGTGTTAATGTTTTCGACAAGCGAAAAATGAAAGAATATTTGTCAAACGAAGCATATAACAATGTAATTGATGCAATAGAGCAGGGAGGCAGAATAGATCGGAAAATTGCCGATCAGGTATCAACAGGAATTAAAGCTTGGGCAATCGATAAAGGAGTTTCACATTATACACACTGGTTTCAGCCATTAAACGGAGCTACAGCCGAAAAACACGATGCTTTTTTTGAGCCTTTCGACAATTCGTCAGTTATTGAAAGTTTCGACGGAAGTAAATTGGTTCAGCAAGAGCCTGATGCATCGAGTTTCCCGAGTGGTGGCATTCGAAACACTTTCGAAGCTCGCGGTTATACTGCCTGGGATCCTTCGTCCCCGGTTTTTATTATTGAAAAAACTTTATGTATTCCAACAATATTTGTTTCATACACAGGAGAGGCTCTCGATTATAAAACTCCTTTACTTAAGTCGTTGGCAATTATTGATAAAGCTGCTACTGATGTTTGTAATTATTTCGACAAAAACGTTAACAAAGTAAATGTCGCTTTAGGTTGGGAACAAGAATATTTTTTAGTCGATGAAGCTTTATATAATGCACGTCCCGATTTAATATTAACCGGAAGAACATTAATGGGGCATGCTTCGGCAAAAGACCAACAGCTCGAAGATCATTACTTTGGTGCAATACCTTTGCGCGTTTCTGCTTTTATGCGTGATTTCGAAATTGAAGCCTACAAATTAGGAATTCCCGTAAAGACGAGACATAACGAAGTTGCACCAAACCAGTTTGAATGTGCTCCAATTTATGAAGAAGCAAACTTAGCTGTTGACCATAATCAGCTTGTTATGGATGTTATGAAAAGGGTTGCACTTAAACATAAATTTAAAGTTCTTTTTCACGAAAAACCTTATAAAGGAATTAATGGCTCTGGCAAACATAATAATTGGTCGTTGTATACAAATACAAATGTAAATTTATTTTCACCAGGGAAAAATCCTAAAACAAATCTGCAATTTTTAACATTTATTGTAAACACAATTAAAGCAGTTTACGATTATTCCGATTTGTTGCGGGCAAGCATTGTCTCGTATAGTAACGAAAATCGTTTGGGTGGTCACGAAGCACCTCCATCAATAATATCTGCATTTTTGGGCACAAACATCAACAATATGCTTGACGAGATTGTTGCCAAAGTGACAAATAAAAAAATGAAACCCGATGAAAAAACCGAACTAAAACTTAATGTGGGAAAAATACCGCAAATTCTTTTAGATAATACCGACCGTAATCGGACATCGCCATTTGCTTTTACAGGTAATCGTTTCGAGTTTCGAGCTGTTGGCTCATCGGCTAATTGCTCTTCGCCTATGACTTTTTTGAATCTTACTGTTGCAAATCAGCTCAAAAAATTTAAAAAAGATGTTGACGCATTAATTAATAAAGGAGTAAAAAAAGACGAGGCAATTTTTCAGATATTGAAAAAATATATTATTGAATCGCAAAATATTCGATTCGAAGGTAACGGCTACAGTAATGACTGGATTGAAGAAGCAAAAAAAAGAGGCTTGTCAAATATTACCGACACTGTTGAGGCTCTCGAAGCTTTTATTAGTGATGATACAAAAGAATTATGCTCAAATAATAATTTATTCACCTCAAAAGAATTAGAAGCTCGTTTCGATATTCGTATTGAGACTTACACAAAACAAGTGCAAATTGAAGCAAGAGTGTTGGGCGATTTGGCAATTAATCATATTATACCAACAGCGTATAAATATCAAAATATTTTGATCCAAAATATTAAAGGATTAAAAGATGTGTTAACAGAAAAAGAAGCAACTAAAGCCATAAAAACTCAACTCGACACAGTTAAAAATATTTCTAATCATATTACTATGATAAATGTTAAAGTTAACGAAATGGTTGAAGCAAGAAAAAAAGCAAATAAGATTACAGACATTAGAATAAAAGCCAAAGAATATTCAAAAACCGTTAAACCGTATCTTGAAGAAATTCGATTACATATTGATAAATTAGAACTTATTGTTGATAACGAAATGTGGCCCTTGCCAAAATATCGCGAGTTGCTGTTTACGAGGTAAGGCTATATGTGAAAATAGTTTAGGTTTTGATTTAATTTTATTACATTTATAGATTAATAAAAGTTCTTTGAAATGTTGATTAAGTAAAACCAAAAACCAACGTTGGTTTTTATGTTTGATAAAAAAATTGTTTAGAAATATTGAATATATTAAAAAAGCAAAACCCAAATTACTAAAAGTAACTTGGATTTTGGGCTTCTCCGGGACACATCCCCAAGAACAAGGCAAAGATAAAACATTAACACCTGAAAGTCAAATATATAAACAAATATGACAGGGCAAGCAACAATCTAATTGATTATAGGATTTAAAAATCGTTTTTTTTTGAATAAAAAGAAGCTTAGATATATTTTGATAAATATTTGAGACAAGGAATATTAATAAAAAGAGCTTCTAACTATTAGGCGGTAGCGCACTGTTTTACGGTGATCATTTCCATTGATAATTAAAAGCTCATAGAATACAAATTTACAAAAT
>QMPG01000286.1 GCA_003648455.1 Bacteroidota bacterium | reverse complement strand
TTTATATCAAATAGTTTTTTATTCTATTTTCTTTTTGTTTCAATTTTATAAGTTTATTTCAATGTACATTAGGTCTTTGTTGCCTTGCATACAACGATGGCAATATGAAATTTTGGGCATTTTAAAAACTACAATTTTTCAATTTACCACTCCGTTTATTTATTGTTAATTCGCTCATATTCAGCACTTTTTGCCCAATTTTTTATATTGCGTGTTGTGCACTGCTTTTCTTTATTAATCATAATATTCTATTTCTCTTTTTGATGTTTGTCTATTTGGTAGCCAAGACCATGTTACCACCATTTTAGTCCAATTACCATATTTGTCATAAACAAATTCTGTCTTTCGAGTCGATACTTGATTGTTATTGTTTAAGTCTGTAATTGTTCTTATGACTTCATTATTATACTTGTCGTATTGAATGTCTACTACAAGATTAGTGGTGTCCATCTCCCAAGCCTGAGAATGTTCTTTGATAATATTACCTTTGTCATCGTAAACAATTGTCGATTTGGAAATAATATTCCCGTCAATGTCGTATTCTTCTATATGATTTCCTTTTTCGTCAATTTTGTATGACCACTTGGTCTGTAAGTTTTCATTTTTATCAAACGTAGCTTCAGTTACAATCATATTCTTATAATTATAAGTTCTTGTCAGCTTACCGTTGAATTCTCCTTTCCAATAATTGTCCTTTTGTATTTGGTTGTTTTTGTCATCATACTTGTATTGGTCTTTTCCTTGTACTTCTCCTTTTCGATTATAGAAGATAACTTCTGTCATGTTCCCTTTATCGTCATAAACACGATTGTCCTTTGAAAAAACAGAATTAGTTTTTAAGTCGTAATAATTTACTTCAATTAGGTTTCCTTTTTCATCGTAACTATAAGTTGCTTTAGAAGTAATTGTGTTTTTGAGTGTTTCATTCTCCTTTTCAGTTTCTTTAAATCCATAGGAAGTTATAAACTTAATTCTCCCTTCTGGTTGTAATATTTTGTCACTATTATTTTGTCTATTAGAACAAGATAATAACAATATTATTAATGGAATTAGTATTATTTTCATTGTTATCAAATTTATGGTGTGTGTCTTAAGTTGTGCACAACGATGGCAATATGAAATTTTGGGCATTTTAAAAACTACAATTTTTTAATTTACTACACCGTTTATTTAATGTTAATTCGCTCATATTCACCACTTTCTGCCCAATTTTTTATATTGCGTGTTGGCAGCTGGCATTATTTAATTATCCTATTAGCTGTAGATGCACTTAACCATGATTTAATTGAAAACTGATTCTCAGAATTAAAAACTAAATCTCCAGAAGCGAATTTATAGCCATTGTCTTCATAGATTGTTATTCTGCTATCAACAATTTCAAAAGTACCTTTTTTTATTGAACCATCTTTCCATATACCCGACCATGTACCATCATGATTATATATAGCTGTATTATTAGGATAACTCCATTCACCTTCAATCGCAATTTTTCCATTATTTAAAATATCTGATGACTTATCACCATAATAAATTTCCGAAATCTTATTTAAAATCCACTCACCATTATCGCATACATACCTTATATTGAGGATTGCTCTATACTCATTATGATTGTTCATGTCTTCTAAATCAGTATAACAAATCAAATTTAAATATCTATCAGTTTTCTTTGACGATTCAATTTTTAACGTTTTTATTTCAGAAATATCTGCAAAACGCCAATTTGAAATACGCTTTCCAATAATATCAATTTTTATTTTTTCAGAATCAGGTTCAGGGTCATTAATAGATGAGATTTTATCTTCTATTTGTTTTTTCAGATTACTAATTTTATTAGAAAGTTCATCATTTGAATTATTTAGTTCATCAAAATATGCGTTTTTAAATTCATTGAACTTTTCTGTATTTCCCTTAAAATCTATTTTTATTTTTTCTACTTGCCAATCAATCTTAGAATTACATTCTTTTTTATTTTTTTCACAAATAGAAGTCAATGAATCTAAAACATTTCTCGCATGTTGTCTTTTCTTAAATTTGCTTGCATCAAAAACACTTAGATAGCTATTGTACTTATTAATTAACGCATTTGAAAAATCTGTTTGACATTCTTTATAATCATTTGCTATAATGTGTCCAAGGCGTTTTGGATTATTTAAAAATAGATTATTGAACAATAATAAAATTATTATAACTATAAGGGCAATAAAACTGTATTTAACATACTTATTTTCTTTAATATTAGCAATGATTTGTTTTAAAGTTGGTTTATTTGAAATATCATTTTTATAACGAAAATAAGACAATATCGCATTTATAAAAAAGGATAATAACGATGCCCAATAAGCAAATTGAAAACTAATATTAACTTGACCTTCCCCACTTTTGCTAACCTTAAATAAAATTGTTATTTGAAGAATAATAAGTGATAAAAAGCCTACAACTGATGTTAAAAACAAATAAAAATCATTATATTTTAATTTTCTGATAAAAAGTGACAATCCAAATAAACATGACACAAATGCTAATATTGCCCAAAAGTTTGAAGGTATAGTTTGAATAGACCCTATTAAGTCACTTGATATTGTTTTGCCAAATATAAAATCTATACCTTTTACTGATGTAATTAATTGACGACTGCAACTAACGTCACAGAAGGTAAAAAAGAAAAAGACAAAAATCAATATATAAGTTGACGGCGAAAGCCATTTTGATTTAAGTAATTCCGATTTACTCGGCATCTTAATTACGATTTGACTATTGTCACTTTTTCCCAAATTTGTTTGATTCTCGCTCATAGGTGATTAAAATTAAAGGTTATAAAAAATTATTAATATGCTGTTTTTTTTTCTTGCTTGCTGCCAACGACTGCAATATGAGGCGGTTGGCGCTTTGTAGCACTTTCCTGTCAAATTGCAAATATGTTTGTTTATAATTCATTCGTTAAATATAGCACTTTCTGCCAACTGAATTATATTGGCCTGTTACAAGCTGGCTTTTATTCATTTGTCAATATATAATAATCAAACCCTATTTTACTTTTATAAGTTGAAATATTGATAGATTGTCCATGCCGTATTTTATTCCAGTAATCAGACTTACATCTTAATCTTTCAGTTTTTCCATTTATTGTTAAATGTAACCAGTTCGCACTTGGACTTGCAAATCTATATTCTTTATAAGTCTTATTAGTCACCACATAATAATCATTCGCTACCTCAGTTGAAAGGCCTGAATTTACATGGCTACCTATCGCAATCATTAATCCAACAAATCCAGAGCTAAAGAATAATATTGCTTTTGAATATTCTTTGAGTTGTTTATCATTAAATCTAGTATATGGTTTTATTCGAATTGAAAATAGCCAACCGAAACCAAATCCAATTGTTCCACAAATCAGAGAAAATAAGTACGGGTGATTATAATTTTCAATCCTGTCAATCCCATAAATTGCAGCAAAAATCCCAATGAATGGAGAAATCATTCCGAAAATCACAATCAGCTTATTAGGTTCATTTTTCATAATTGGGTTATTCATATCTGTCGGTCTTTCTAGCTTGCTTGTAACGTCTAGGCTATGCTCCAGTAAGGGATTTCATAGCTTTTCCGTTTCAATTTACTACTTATTTTCATTACTTGTATTTCCGTTCAATTTTGCTCTGAAACCCTTATTGAGTATAGCCTTTGTTAGGTTTTCGTGGCTATTCAAACTCTATCTTTTTTTTCATTTGCAATTGTCCAAGCCATACTCTGCCATTGTCCTGTTGTAAATCTTCTTTATCTACTTGAGAACCAAGTCCAGGAAAATTAAAAAATGCCTCGAATTGTCCTGTTGTTATAGTCTCAAAATTATCGTATATGATTGATATTGTTTTACTCTCATTACTAGTAATTATGGATAACCAATCATTTTCCCAAGTATCCCATGGATCCGGTTGGGCAATAGTAAGTTGATGCATAAATGTTTTATTAGACAAGTCTTGTAATAATAATCCGTTTGTATAATAATGAAATAGTCCTAACCCCATTTTGTCAGGGTCGAGATATAAAAGGTTATCAGAATCATTATTTGTTAATTGCAAGTTAATTTTAACATTATTTGAAGATATTTTTTGAACTGAAAGAATTTCACATGATAATCCTTCTCGATATTGATTATTCTTTTTAAGTGTTTCAATAATTCTCGAATCATTTCTTGGGTCTTCATTTGAATCTCCAACAGAATCAATAAACTGATTAAAACCAATTGGTATAATATAATCACCATAAAATGTAGGTGCGCAGTGAATTACTGGTCCCATGGGCAAATAGGAAGAATACCCTGGAAACATTTGTCCGGTATAAATCTCAGAATTATTAACGAATACTTTAAATACTCCACGATTTGAATATGAAAAAGAATTGCCATTTTTTAAATAAATCAAATGCGAAGAAAAATCATAAAAGTCAATCTGATTTGAATTATAAACTATCGAATCATTTATATGTAAACTAAATCCAGCTTGATTTCCAATATTCAAATCATTATCATCTTTCTCACAACTTATTATAATTAGTAAGATTAATGCAGTTGTCAAGAGGTTTCTTATTTTCATATTATGTTTTTATATATTGATGCATTATTAGATTTTGAGGTTGCGTCCTGCCATGAAACCTAACGGTCTGTATATGGTTAGTGGCGGATTTTAATGCACAAATCTTTCAGTTTTGCACTATCCTTTATTTTGTGTAATATCTTCATATTAAGTGATATACCGCCATTAACTATATACTTTGTTAGGGGCTGGCTTTCTTTAATTTTAATCATTT
>QMPG01000285.1 GCA_003648455.1 Bacteroidota bacterium | reverse complement strand
ATACATCAGAAATCCAATGTTTGTTATTGGTTATTCTTAAAATACCTGTTGCAGTTGAAAACACAAATCCACTGTAAGCTGTTAATTTATTATAATCTTTAAACTCATAATAAAGAGATGTTGCGCCAACAAACGCTTGAGTTGTGTGCCATGAAGGAAACGAATGTTGATGTTTATTGGGGCGTTCAACATTAGTTGATTTTTTTAACAAAAAAATAGTTAAAGCAGCACTAATTTCAGAAATAACTAAATACTTTGTTTGATTAAAGGCAGTATTTTTATGTTTTACTCCAATTGCATCGGATATATACATTATACCAATTGGGGCATATTGAATATAATCATCAGCTTTTATATTTGTTTTTTTAACATAAGATTGAAAATCATATTTCATATTTCCAAAATTTAAGAGACTTCCTGCTGTAATTAGGCTAATTGGAAGTATTTCTTTTTTAGTTATCAAAATATTTTCCCTTATAGTATCATTTTTCTGAGAATAGGTGTTTACAGATAAAAAAAACATTAAGGATAGAAGTAAAAAATTTATCATAAAAGATAATTATTGTTTATTATCAGCAGTTAAAATCTAATAATCTGTTTGTCGATATTTGTTATTTTCATCTTCAAGCATAATACTTAAATAGCTGTTATATCTTGATAGACTTATCATACCTGTCTCAACAGCTTTTTTTACTGCACAATTGGGTTCGTGAATATGCGTACAATTATAAAATTGGCAATTTCCCGATAATTTAAAAATTTCAGGAAAGAAATGATAAATTTCTTCCTTATCCATATCAATAATACCAAAACCTTTAATTCCCGGAGTATCAATAATATATCCGCCAGAACTAAGTTCATACATTTCTGATAAAGTTGTTGTGTGCTTACCTGAGTTATGAAAATCGGATATTTCAGACGTTTTTATATTTAATTTTTTATCGACAGCATTAATTAAAGTTGATTTCCCAACCCCCGAATGACCAGATATCACGCTTATTCTATCTTTTAATAATTCTCGAATAATATTTATGTTAACATTTTTTTTAGCGGATGTTTCTATACACCTATAGCCAATTTTTTCATAAATACTCTTGAGTTCTTTCAGCTTTTCCAGTGTTTCGTTATCGTATAAATCAATTTTATTAAAAACGATATTTACCGGTATATTATATGCTTGAGCAGATACTAAATAACGGTCGATAAATTCGGTTGTAGTTGTTGGCGATACAAGTGTAACAATTAAAAAGGCAGCATCAACATTGGTGGCAATTATATGACTTCGTTTAGACAAATTAATTGACTTTCTTATTATATAATTTTTTCTGTCGTGAATGTGTGTAATGAAACCCAGCTGTTCATTTTCAGGCATAATAAAATCAACAACATCACCAACTGCAACAGGGTTAGTACTTCTAATTCCTTTAATTCGGAATTTTCCTTTTATCTTGCATTCAAATTTATTATTATTTTTATCTTTAACAAGATAGTGACTACCGGTTGATTTTATTATTAGACCTTCCAATTTTGATAGAATTGATTTAATACAAAATTAATTATTTTCAATAATTAAAGAAATTTCAGGAGTTTTATTTAAAATTAAATTTTAATATTTAATTCTCACTAAATAAATGTTTTATAAAACTACAACTAAATAATTTTTTTTTCGTATATTTATTAAAAGTTTTATTATGGACAAACAAGATGTTTTAAAAATAATTGAAACTGCCAAATTAAAAAAGGCAAAAAATTTAGATTTATCAAATAAGGATATTAAAATTTTGCCTTCTGAAATAGGGGATTTATCTCATCTCGAAAATCTCAACTTAAGCTATAATTATTTAAAAGATCTTCCTCCAGAAATAGGCAAACTAACTAAGCTACAAACACTATTGCTTACAAAAAATGAAATTACAGAAATCCCTTTTGAAATTGGAAATCTTTCAAACTTAACTCTTTTTGATATTAGCCACAATAAAATAACATACATACCATCTGAAATAGGTCATTTAGAAAATCTAAAATCATTAGATGCCAGTTATTGTAAATTAAAAAAACTACCTATTGAATTTATAAACCTACTAAGTTTAAAAGAATTATTTCTTGAAGAAAACAATTTTGAATTCCCTCCTCAAAAAATTATAAAAAGAGGATTATATGCTACAATGCATTTCTTAATAGCAGAAAAAAGAAAAAGCGAGGCTTCAAAAGTTATTATTCAGGTTTATAATATGCCTGAAATTTTGCAGAAACCATTTAAACAGTATATAAATTATTTTAACGATATGGTTTCGTCGGTTAACGATAATAATTTAAAGATTGACATCAATTTTATTTATCAGGAAATAAACAAAAGTCTTGAGGTCGAAAAAAACGTTGAAGGTTATCTATATGATTTATTGACTTTTGTAAAAGAAAAGATTATTAATTTAAAAGACAAATCAGATAAAAACGAAAAAATTAGTTTAATAGATATACAAGTTGCCCAGCTTAAAAAACAAATATCATCATTTAACAATTCTCTAGATTTTAAAATGGATGAAATTAAAACAATAAAAAGAGAGGTGAATGATATCTTTGAATCGCTGACAAAAAAGAAAAATTATTGAATCTGTGATAATATTTTATATCGAACTCAGGTTACCATTAATCTAACTTTAATACAGCCAAGAATGCTTTTTGTGGAACCTCAACATTTCCAACCTGTCTCATTCTTTTTTTCCCTTTCTTTTGCTTCTCGAGGAGTTTTCGTTTTCGGGTAATATCTCCACCATAACATTTTGCAGTTACATCTTTTCTAACAGCTTTAACTGTTTCGCGGGCAATAATTTTAGCACCAATAGATGCCTGAATTGCAACATCAAACTGGTGGCGAGGTATTAACTCTTTAAGTTTAACACACATTTTTCTGCCAAAGTTGTAAGCATTATCTCTATGAATTAATGTTGATAAAGCATCAACAGGTTCGCCATTTAAAAGAATGTCTAAACGAACTAAATTAGCAGGCTTGTAACCCGATTGGTAATAATCAAAAGAAGCATATCCTTTTGAGATACTTTTCAGTTTATCGTAAAAATCAAAAACTATTTCACCAAGAGGCATTTCAAAAGTTATCTCAACTCTGTTTCCTGAAAGGTAAATTTGATTCTTTAATATTCCTCGTTTATCAATACATAAATTCATTATCTGACCTACATAATCAGATTTTGAAATAATTTGTGCGTTAATATATGGCTCCTCAATATGCTCAAGATAATTTGGATCAGGCAGTCCCGAAGGATTATGAACATCAATCACTCCTTCTTTTTTTGTAAAAGCCTTATACGAAACATTTGGAACGGTTGAAATAACATTCATATTAAACTCCCTGTCTAAACGCTCCTGAATAATTTCCATGTGTAATAAGCCAAGAAAACCACACCTAAATCCAAAACCTAAAGCAGCAGACGATTCCGGTTCAAAGGTTAATGATGCATCGTTTAATTGTAACTTATCCATCGAAGCTCTAAGCTCCTCATAATCATCTGCATCAATAGGGTAAATTCCGGCATAAACCATGGGTTTAACATCTTCGAACCCTTCAATTGATTTGTCACAAGGATTATCTACATGAGTAATTGTATCGCCAACCTTCACTTCTCGTGAAGTTTTTATTCCGGATATGATATAACCTACATCACCAGTATTTAAAACTTTACGGGGTAACATATCTAATTTTAAGACTCCAATCTCATCGGCATGATATTCTTTTTTTGTATTTACAAACTTAACATGGTCATTGGTATGTAACTTTCCATTAATAATTTTGAAATAAGCAATAATACCTCTAAAGGGATTAAAAACAGAATCGAAAATCAATGCTTGTAATGGTGCATTGTTATCTCCTATTGGATGCGGAACTTTATTAATAATATCAGATAATATTCTTTCAACACCCATTCCGGTCTTTCCACTGGCTTCAATAATATCATCTCTACCGCAACCCAATAAATCAACAATTTGGTCTTTAACTTCGTCGGGCATGGCATTTGCCAAATCCATTTTGTTAATAATTGGGATTACCTCTAAATTATTTTCAATAGCTAGATACAAATTTGAGATGGTTTGTGCCTGAATACCCTGAGTGGCATCAACAACCAACAAAGCACCTTCGCATGCAGCAATTGAGCGAGAGACCTCATATGAAAAGTCAACGTGTCCAGGGGTGTCAATCAAATTTAATTTATATGTATTTTTATTTAATTCATATTCCATTTGTATGGCATGACTTTTAATAGTAATACCACGCTCTCTTTCTAACTCCATATCGTCGAGCACTTGTGCTTGTAAATCTCTTTTCGATACGGTATTTGTGTATTCTAACAGGCGGTCGGCTAAAGTGCTTTTGCCATGATCTATATGTGCTATTATGCAAAAATTCCTGATATTCTCCATCTTCATTTCTTTAACTTTACAAAGATAAGCATTATTATGAGATTATTTAATGCTTACTTTATTTAGTAACAGTCTATAAAGTCATGAAAATTTCATTCTATTTGTCATTTCGAGCGAAGTGAGAAATCCCATTCAGCTTATATACACTGTGTTACGAGATTTTTTCTCAGCCAGCTTGCGGATCGAAATGACAAATAGGTAACTTTATAGAAAAATTCTATTTAGATTTAATGGCTGTTTTTGAAATATTTTAGGGTCAATTTAAAATTAGGGTGGATTATAATAAAATAATTATTGCTGTCCGATAAATTTTAAAACTTTCTAAATATTTAAACAGGACGTACCTACGGCACTTTAAAATATTTTATAAATTCT
>QMPG01000284.1 GCA_003648455.1 Bacteroidota bacterium | reverse complement strand
GAAAAATTACCAAAAGAAACAGTGATATTAACAGCCGGTTGTGCAAAATATCGCTATAATAAATTGAATTTAGGTGATATTAATGGAATACCAAGAGTATTAGATGCAGGACAATGTAACGATTCTTATTCATTGGTTGTTATTGCTCTTAAATTAAAAGAGGTGTTTGGTTTAGAAAATATAAACGAATTGCCTATTGTCTACAACATTGCATGGTACGAGCAGAAAGCTGTAATTGTATTATTGGCATTGCTTTATTTGGGTGTTAAAGATATTCATTTAGGACCAACTCTGCCTGCTTTCTTATCACCAAATGTTACAAAAGTTCTAGTTGAAAACTTTGGTATTGCTCCTATTGGTGAAGTAGAAGAAGATATTGATTTGTTTATGAATTAATATAATATTTTGATAGTCTCAAGAAATGTCCTTTATTTTCAAAGGACATTTTTTTTGGAAACACCTAAATAGTAGCTATTAACCCGAAAAATTCATAATTTTTTTACGCTTAAGAATTACCAACAAATTTGGTGTTTTTAAAACCCTCAATTTGGGTACTTCTAATGCGGGGTTTACTTGCGTGAGCTCACCGCCAGCTGGAGGTTCGGTTCCCGCTTTATTTTTCCACTATCTATCGTTAATTAATGCAATTTACTTAGTTTTTGTATGAATAAGCGGGTTAATACTTAATTGCTGTTATTTTCAGGTTTTTGCTTCCCTTTGGAGTGTTAAGAGTTATTGTATCACCAACTTTTTTGTTTTGCAGAACTTTTGCAATAGGGGATAAGAAAGAAACTTTGTTTCGCGAAACATTGGCTTCGTCAACACCTACTATCTGATATTGAGATTCTGTTTTTTCTTCTTCTATAAGCAGAGTTATGGTTGCGCCAAATAGAACCTCATCTTGATTTTGATTTGTTAAATCAACTATTTTAGCTGAATTTATCCGATCTTCAAGTAAACGAAGCTTGACATTAATAAAATTTATTTGAACACGATTATTTTCGGCAGATTGTTCTTTTAAAACATTCCGCTCTTCTATTAATGAATTTTGTTCGTTTTTCAACTCCTCAAAACCATTGGGTGTAACATAATTTGTAACTCCATTAGGCAAATGCGCTCTTGGTGGTACCATAGGAGTTTCTTCCTGATCGCCTTCTTTAACAAATCCTCTGCTCATAAAAAAAATTTTTTCTGTTGTTTTTTTATGTTTGCTAACAATTTTATAACCAATCAATTCGGTTTGTATCCACTATAGTAATAAAATTTTTGTCGTCACAAAAAGCGACATTTATTTTAAAGCTGTAGTTAGAATTGGTTTTTTGTTATAACAAGGGTGTAGCAAAAAATGTTTTATTTTTGATACATTTTTTTATTGCTAGTGTAAATTTATGTCTTTTGTTTGAGTTTACAAATAAATTGTTGGTTTTTATTCCGATTTCAGTTCAAAAAAAGATGTTAAGCTTGAGTAATTTTGCATCTTTGATTGTTCGTCCCACAGAACTGTTTTTGTTGTATATGCAAAGAAATCGACTAAAGAATTTTCAATAAACACTACGTTAAAAAAAACAGAGTATAGTCTTATTCTAATTCTTTTTTTATTTCTCCTGTTGCTTTTTTATAAGCTATATTATCGGCAACCGCTTTCGAAACACATATTTTGTTAACAGGGTTAAAATATGTCCCCAACGATTTTGCAAGAATTATAGCAACAGGTATTCCTATAATTGAGATAAACAAACCGGCAATTTGAAACAAGTTTGCTATTGCCAAAATTAAACCAATTGGGAAATATAGTATGCGAACTAATATTCCAAAAGTCTTCCATAAAGCATTTTGTTTCTCACCTAAGTCATTTTTGTTTATCATTTCTTTTGAAAAGGGGGTTAGCAAAAATTTTGATAACTGAATAAGTCCCAATCCAATTGGAGCTCCAATTATTGTTATTACTAATAAACCGCCTAGCAGGAATGTTACTAAAGCAGATACAAATCCTAAAAATGGCACATGCCATAAAATGTTTCCTAATGTTCTCATTTTTTTGTGGTTTTAGTTTTTTCTTTTTTCATTATTGATTTATGCAATAATTATATTCTATAAATATTATTTAACAAATATAAAAAAAAAGTGTTAAATGCAAGATTATTAGGCAAAAGGCTTATTGGGGTTTATGTGTATTCCCCAAAATTATATACTTATATATGATATGGTTTTTAACACACATTAGATATTTTCTCGAATAACAATAAAAATTTTTATCTTTGTTAACAATATTTTATTTAATTCACAAAAAAATACATAATAAAACATGAGTAATTTTAAAGAAGACCTTAGAAAGATAGAGGCTTTTGTTTTCGATTTTGATGGAGTATTTACCGATGGTAGTTTATATATTTTCCCTGATGGTGAGCAGGTTCGTTCAATGAATATTAAAGATGGTTATGCTGTTCAGTTTGCAATAAAAAAAGATTTCCCTATTGCAATAATATCAGGAGCAAGTTGTGGCTTTGTTGTCAACCGATTTAAAGGTTTAGGAGTTAATGATATTTATTTGCATTCGCGAAACAAGATGAATGATTTAAATGATTTTATTGAAAAAAGAAAACTTAATCCTGATAACATTTTATTTATGGGCGACGATTTACCCGACTATGAAGTAATGAAATATGTTGGTGTATCAACTTGTCCTGCTGATGCAGCTATTGAAATTAAATCAATATCAAAATACATCTCAAATTATGATGGTGGAAAAGGTTGCGTGCGCGATGTGATTGAGCAGGTTTTAAGAGCACAAAAAAAATGGGCTGATGTTGATGCTTTTCATTGGTAAGAATGTTTTTTTGAAAAAGAAAGTAAAAAAAAGAAGGGTAATTTCCCTTCATTTATAATGTGTTATAATTATTTTATTGCTTAATCAATGTTCATGATTTCGAATAATAAGTAAAGCTTTTTATATAAAATTTATTGGTAATTAATAAATTATCTTCATATGATGAAATATTTGAAATTAATCCGATTGCCCAATTTGTTAATTGTTGCCTTGGTAATGTATACAATGCGATTTTGTATAATTCAACCCTTGTTGCAATTCAAATACAGTATAATATTAAAACACTCATTTACTTTTCAATTCAGTAATTTTGACTTTTTTTTATATGTTTTATCAATGGTTTTTCTTGCGGCAGCAGGCTATGTAATAAATGATTATTTCGACCGACGAATAGATTTAATTAATCGCCCCGATAGCGTAGTTGTTGGTAAATCAATCGATCGACGTTATGCAATGGCGCTACATACTGTGTTAAACTTTTTTGCTATCGTAATAAGTATTTATTTGTCTTATAAAACACATATCTATTTTGTAGCTTTCGAATATTTTATTATTACCGGTCTTTTTTGGTTTTACTCAACTACTTATAAACGACAATTTATTATTGGTAATATATTAGTTTCTTTAATGACAGCTCTTGCTACTTTGCAAGTTGTGTTTTTCGATCTTATTTTATTAAATAGACATTATGCACAAGTTTTGAATCAATATCATACTAATTTTTATCTAATATTAACATGGATTTTATGTTTTGCTTTTTTTGCTTTTATTACAAATTTAATTCGCGAAATTGTAAAAGATTGTGAAGATTATGATGGCGATAAGAGTTGCAAACGAAAAACAATTCCAATTGTGTGGGGACAAAAAACAGCAAAACTGATTGTTGTTATATTATCTGCAATAACATCTGCAGCATTAATTTATTTATATATCGTTTATCTTAACGATACAATTACCTTTTGGTATTTTTTAATTACTCTATTAATTCCTTTGTTTTATATGGTTTTAAAAACTATTAAAGCACAAAATAAAAAAGATTATCATTTTATTAGTCAATTTATAAAATTGATTATGTTTGCAGGAATTATGTATTCTTGTGTTGCTCGGTATATATTGATTAATTTGTAACTTTTAACTAACCTGATGTTTTTAAAAAATTTAGAAAAATATAAAATCATCTTGGCATCAAAATCACCACGACGACAAAATTTGTTGAAAGAATTGGGTGTTGATTTTGAGATTGTAGAAAATAATAATGTAGATGAAGTCTATCCCGAAGACTTAACTAAACATGACATTCCCGTTTTTTTGGCTGAGAAAAAAGCTCAAGGTTTATTTAGTAAAATTACCGGTAATGAGTTAATCATAACTTCCGATACAATAGTTTTGTTTAACAATGAAGTTATTGAAAAACCTGTTGATTATAACGATGCTGTAAAAATGCTTAATAAACTATCGGGAAATAAACATACAGTAGTTTCCGGTGTTTGCATCACAACAAAACAAAAACAAGTTTCTTTTTCAGCTGATACCGATGTTTATTTTAATCACTTGACTGAAGATGAAATAAAATATTATATAGATAATTTTAAACCTTTCGATAAAGCAGGAGCTTATGGTATTCAGGAATGGATTGGATTTATTGGAGTTGAAAAAATTGAAGGTTCGTATTTTAATGTAATGGGTTTGCCAATTCACAGATTATACGACGAATTGAAAAAGTTTTAATTAAAAAATTTCCCAAATCTTTATGATTTGAATATAGAAAAGCCGAGCGGTTAACTTTACAAAAAGACTGAAAGCTATAAATCTGTATGTCAGTTTGTTATAAATCTACTAAGCGGCTATAAATTGATAACTTTAGTTTTCGGAGTAGTATCAGATTTGGAAAATTTCTATTTGCAGAGAATTATGTTGCAGTAAACAATTTAACAATTTAACAATTTATAAAAAAAATTATGTTCAGAAAAATTACATTTTTAGTTTTAATAGCATTATTTGCTAACATATTAAAAGTTAATGCCGACGAAGGTATGTGGATACCTCTTTTG
>QMPG01000283.1 GCA_003648455.1 Bacteroidota bacterium | reverse complement strand
CCATTAAGAGTCCAATTACCCTCAATATAAATATTCTTGCTTGAAGCCGATAATGTACCACTGTTTATTGAAATGCTATCGGTTACTGCAATATTTGAAGAAATTTCTTCAACCCCGTCGTTTGCATCAATAATTAAGTCGTAAAAAGGATCGGAAGAACCTCCGGTAGAAATTGCATGAGTACCTGAGGTAGGATTAAAAATAACAGTAGCTGTACCTTCGTTAAAAGTTCCTTGATTTGCCCAACCTCCTGCAACTCTAATTGTATCAGTTGAAAGTGTTTGTGTAAGAACATCGCCGGAGCCAATTACAATATTATCTGCAACGGTTAATTCTTTTCCATTTAAGACCAAACTAATTGCAGTTCCTGCTCCGTCAATTGTTAAACGCTTCGTTTGAGCATTTGAAACATCAATATCAACAGAATAAGAGCCGGTAACGTTTGTGTGATCAAGATAAACGTTTGTTGTATTATCGGGTACTGTGCTACCTGACCAGTTGTTGGCATCTTCCCAAGAACTACCGTCTCCTGCTCCGGTCCAAAATTTTGCACCGGGATAAGTCCAATCAATTAAACTGCCGGAATCATTTTCATATGATGCACCTGCAAGTGTACCTGAAGAATTTTGAAAAGTAATTGTACCCGTTCCTGATGTTCTCTGAACATTATATGTAGGACCGGCATTAAACACAACATTAGTTGCAGTGATTCCTGTACCAATGTCGATACCGCTCATTGTTAAATAAGCAGTACCAATACCACTAGAGAAAGTTCCTTCGCTAAAATTATTCGTAGCATCAATACTTCCACCTTGAATATCCACTCCATTTCCTTGTGTTGCACTAATTAAAAAATATTTTGCGAATATAGTACCTGAGCTTTGAACAAAATTATAATTACCTGACATTGAAGTAATAGTAGCAGGAGAGTTTTCAGTACCTATAATTTTTAACACACCACCATTATTTGTTAATGTACGACCGGAATATATTCGAAGAACAGCAGAAGAATCAACAAGTAAAGTTCCATCACTATTAATTGTAACATCACCGGTATTACTATCCATATTTAGTTGGTGATGATTTAAGTTAAAAGAACCACTATCAACTACAAACTTTGTAAGGTCGTTATTACCTGATAAAGTTAAATCATTAACTAAGTCATATTCACCGCCACCAATAATATTCGTTTGACGAATTGTATAATAATCTCCTGCGTCAAAATCATAAGGACTTTCTGAACCTAAAGCACCTTCAAGAGTAAGTTTGCTGTTTTTATCATAATAAGTATTTTGATTAAAATTACCGCCTATATTTCTAAAATTGCCACCTACATATACATCATTCCAGTATGTATAAAAAATACCGTTATCAATAATGAAATCGTGTAAAACTCTTAAATCGTTACTCTCTAATTTTGTTGCACCATCGTGAATAGGATAAAGACGAGTATAAATATTAATGTCGCTATTATTTATTTCAAGGTCGTAAAATTGTTTTCCGGTTCTGCCATTACCATCAGCCCCGATAGAATCGCCTGTGTAAATATTTGAATAACCACCAACAAAAATAACATTTCCTTGGCGAGGAATAAACTTACCTGTTTTAGTACTGTCTGCGTTCCACTCATTGTTATACCATTGTTCTTCAACAGAAATATCATACGAAGTAGTCCCTCCATCGGGACTTACATCGAGAGTAGCAGTAGTATCAATTTTCAGCCATCCGTTTAGAGTTATATTCCCATTTAATTTTTTTGTTCCTGTACCACTAAAATTAACATCGTGAAAATTTGAGCCGTCAATTGTTTGATCAGCACCATCGAAAACAACAGCCCTGTAATGTGAAAAGTTACCTCCTGAATTAGTCCAATTACCTGAGACATGTATTTCGAACCATTCGGCTGCAACCGTAGCATTATTCATAATAAAATCCCCATTAATATCAAAAGGTTGTTCGTATAATCTTTTAACACCACTCCCTGTGAATTCTAGTGTACAATAATCTGTACTTGCATTATAATTACGAATAAGTTGCTCTTCAGTATTACCATTGAAAACAATTTTTGCATCTGAATTATGGATAAATTCACAACCATTGTATATATACCAATCGCCACCAACATAAAGAGTGTTAGAGCCAAGATCAAAATCGCCTTTATTTTCGGTAAATCTAAAATGTTGATTAACGGTAAAATCTGTCAGAGCTTGAAGAGCATCGGCACTTTTGTCGATATATAATTGGTTGAAAGCACTACTATTACCACTTTGGACAGAAATTGTTTGATGTCCCGAGCCATTAAATGTAACACGTCCGGATGATTGAGAGAATGTACCTGTGCTACCGTTGTCCCAGTTACCTGCAACTTCTAAATACCTGTTATCGGCATTAACAGTAACACCATTGTTTATGGTAAGATTACCTGAAATATATAAGTTTCCGTCAATAGATTTAGTTCCGGAGCCTGCAAAAATTACATCCCCAAAATTTGAAGCACTAATAATCTGATCTGTTCCATTAAAAGTAACTGTTACTGAGCTTGCTATGTTTGTATAAGCAGTTCCTAAATCCCAATCTCCGGCAACCTCAACATCAAACAAAGGGTTGAACACCGGTGTATATCCTTCACGACTAATATTTCCTTTAATAACTAAATCACCAAAGGAAACTTTACTACCATTTCCATATAATTTTATATTACCATACTCAATACCTGAATACGGAATTTTTTGTAATGAGGCACCATCCTCAGCTCTACCATCAAATCGAACAGTACTATTAACATCCAAATTGAAGGTGTTAAAAGTATTCATTGAATTAAAAAAATTATCATTACCGCTTGTTCGTAATTCGACATTGCTCCCTATAGCAAAATTACCCGCACCTCCTGAATTATCAATTTCATTTTTGTTAATATCAAATATCAAAGCCATTGAAGAGTTGTCTGTTGAATTAGTAACAGTCAAATCACCTTTTACTATAATGTCTCCGTCGAGATATTTTGTACGTTCATCGGTAGGTGCAGTATTTGTAAAGATAAGATTATTAAATGTATAAGTACCGGCAGTGCGAGCATAAAGATACTGGTTCAAATCCGTTGCATCAAAAGTAAAATTACCTCCTGAAGCTGTTATCCATGAAGCACGTTCAGGATGATTAACATCATAGTTATCATATAAGTTACCTGCAAGAGTATGATTAAACCCTTGTAAATCTAGGCAAACAGAATCTGAGTTTGAAGCATAAACATATAAGTTATGATTAATATCTAAAGCTCCGTCAACAGTTTTTTTATCACGATAAAGATAAAGGTAGTCGTAAGTAATTCCTCCACGAACCGTTTGAGGAATATTTGCATCGTATCGTGCCCAGGAATTATCTTCAAAAGTATATGTATCAAAACCTGTAGGAAAATTGTCTGTTCCCCTCAAATATAAGGATGTATTATCTTTTACTGTGACTGAATGACCTGTAGTACCAATTAATTTTGAATCACTACCTGCGTCTACTTTTTGAATAACAAAATAGCCTGAATTAATAGTAAAATCATTATTTACTCTCATTGTGTGACCTCGATAAAGATAAACATGCCCATCAACAACTACTTTTGCCGTACCAAGAGTAAAATCGTTATCACCATAATCTCTAACAGTACCTCCCGTTAATGTTACAGTACCTGAAAAATTACAAGTACCTTCTAAAGAAAAACCATTGCCAAAAGTGTGATTACGAGCATCACCATCGTCAGCAACTGTTGCAGTACTGTATATCAAACAATAATCATTAGCTGTTAGGTTTCCATAAATAGTTTTTACACCTGCATATTGAAAATATACTCTGTCAAACTCAGCATTATTATCACCAATATTAATGCTTTGGGCAGAAGCTCCATAAAAATAAGCATAACCATCGTTAGCTTTATAGCTACTTCCGTCGGTTACGGTAAAATCTCCATCAAATCGGTTTGTTGCAGAAGTAACAACAGAAGAGTTATTTGTAATTGAAAAATCTTTATTTACAGTGATATCCCCCACAATTGAAGCAACACCGCCTCCATTGAAAGTAAGATTATTAAACGTTGCATCCTCTGTAATCGACTGAACCAGAGGAGCATCCATTTCAATTGTTCCATCGTCTGAATAAGTGAAAGTTCCTGTTTCTGTCCAATTACCTGCAACTTTGTGCGTGTAAGTACCAGGGGTAAATGTTGCACCGGATTGTATTGTTAAAGGGCCGTCTACATCTAAGGCAACGCCAGCTGTTACGGTTCCGGAGTTAAAAGTTAATCCGTTAAATGTTGGAGTATTTGAACCTGTTATTGAAAAAGTACCATCGAGAACAATGTTTGCAACCTGAGCTGAGGAATTACGTAAGGTTATTGAACCATTATTCGTAAGAGTTCCTTTTAAATAAATAGTATGAGTTGCGTTAAAGGCACCTACATTTACAACACCTGATGCATTAACAGTTAATGAGCCATTAATAATAATATTATGTGCAGTTGCGTCATCCCCAATTGTGAGAGTACCATTATCAACAATTAAATTAAATATGTTTACAGAATCGTCAACAGTAATTGTATTACCACTTTGAATTGTAAAGTTATTTGAACCGCTGATTAAATCTGCAGCGTTTGGATTATTGCTGCTACCGTCTTCCCAATTGGTTAAAGTACTATAATTACCGGTTGCTACTGAATGATAATCTGTTGCAAATGAATAACTAATAAAAAAAACTAAACCGAGCAACAAGAGTAGATACTTTTTCATAATATTGTATTTTTAGAAAATCATATTCTTTATCTTAAGATACGTTATGTAATAATAAGAGTTAAATTTCTTACGTTAATACATCTATAAAATTGATTAAAAATAATCTT
>QMPG01000282.1 GCA_003648455.1 Bacteroidota bacterium | reverse complement strand
TGTTGTACTGTACTATCAACAAGAGAAGATACAGTATTAATTATTGTTATACTATAAGAGCCAGCAGCAGAAACAAACGGAGAAGTTCCGTCTTCTGAGTAAATATTTCCGTTTAATCTTAAAACATGGTCAGCAGGATAAGGTCTCATTTTCCAATCACTTGCAAGGAAGAAAGTAGAACCAAGTTTTTTTGAGCCAGGTAAAGGGTCTCCACCTACAGGACGCATAGGAAAATATCTTTTTCTAAGTTCCGGAGTAGCTACCCAATCTTCTTTACCATCTGAGTAAACATCAATTTTAAAATCAATATCAATTACCCAATCCTGTCCATCAAAAACTGGGGCTTGAGTTATCTGTACTATTTTATTTACTCCATCAAAGGTTACTTTAGCGCCCATTGATTATTTCCTTTTCTTTAGTTCTTCTTGATTCTTAATCTCTTCATCAACAGCTTTCTTTACTCGCATGTCAGGATATTTAATGCTTCCATCTGGTTGTATTTGTGGAAATTTAGCCATAATAATTCTATGCCATTCTTCTTCTTCGCTAAACAATCTGCTCACTAAAACTTCAGGATCGTGTAATTCTACGTCCCAAGTAGCTGCAAAATTACCCCATCCATCAAAACCATGCTGTTCTTCATATTTTTCTTTAAACCCTTTAGGGATTTTATCAGATAATTTCTTGTCAGATAAAAAATTACTTTTCAGTGAATATAGCCAATATCTAATTTGTCTTCTTTTTAATCTTGCTTTTAAACTATTTGGGTTTATTTGTTTTAAAGCTTCTTCCCCTGTCATTTCGTGCATTTCTATTTTATCTATTTGTATGTCGATGTCGCTAGTCATTAAGAACTCCTATTATATTTAACTTTACCAAAAAAAACCCTTATACTATTAATATAAGGGTTGTATAAATTAATTAAAATTTATTAAGTAGGATTAGAATAGTTTCTTTCATCATTTCCATTAACTGTAATACTCTGTCCAACTGCGGCTGTAATTGTGTGAGTTGCGTCTCCCCACTCTGAGCCATCTAAAGCAATTGCGATTACGTGAATTGGAGCGTCTGAACCTGCTGTTCTTCCTTCTTGATTATTATTTGTATAATCAAAGTCCCAACCTATTGAAGTAGCTGTAATTTCTCCTGTCATTGGAGTTCCACTATTATCATTTACAATAGTTGCACCAAGACTTCCAAAAGGATTCTCATCAACTTGAACTGTTGCTGTTTCATCAGTTAGAGTAACATTTGTATTTTGAATTGTTACACTCATAGTATTAGAACCAGTTGAATTTACAAGATATTCTCCATCATTCGCAGGAGTAGTCCATCCAGTTAACACTAAGTAATCACCAGTCTGAATATGATCTAAATCTGTTCCAACCCAAGTTAAATCTGCTGTTTGAGAGGCAGAGTTTTCTAAGGCGTAAGAACCAGAAGTTCTAGTAATGTACTGAAAATAAACATCATAAACAGTTTCTGAATCAAGTTCTGCGTCATAGTTTGCAGAAAAGTTTAATGTTCCAGCAGATACGAATGGGAAAGGAACTTCTGAATAAGTTATAGGAACGAAAACAGAATTCAGTCCTCCACCGTCTACGGTGATTGGACTATGCTGAATTGCATTAGTTGAGTTTGTATCAAACTCTCTTAAAAGAACACCAGGTTTTGGTTTCAAGTTATCACCAACGAAAACTGAAAGAAGTTCTGCAACTTCTCCGTTTACAGTTCCAAATCCTCGCTGATTTATAGAGGTTGTAGTGTCTGCGTTTATATCTCCAACTTGTCGAAGTTGATATTGCATAAACTCATAAGCTTCAATATTTGTTCCTTGATTTGAACCACCATCTCCACAAGTTACAACTCTATTAAAAGCATACCATTCTGTTCCGATTTGCTCTTCTCCATCATAACTTTCCCAAGTATTTCCGGTATCGTCTGCTGTTCCGGTTCCTGATGAATCTCCTGTAGTTGCATTACAGAACCACCAAGTTCCATTTGAAGAACCACCAGATTGTCGAATTGAGTCTAAAACAACATCTCCAACTGAATAAGTAGTTGCGTCAGTCCAAGTTGTAAAACCAGCACCTTTAAGGTAATTTACTTCCATTGAAATGTAAGGTTCGTTAGTTCCAATATTTGCATCACTTTCACTAACTTTAAGGTCAGTTCCGTTTGAAAGGGGGAATGAATAAGCCTGGAAGTTTAAAGTAGTAAGTCCCTGTTCAAGCAAAAGTGCGTATTCAGCGAATAGTTTTCCTTGTTCTCTAAGGAATGATTTTTGATAAGTCTTATTTGATGTAATATCAATATTTTCATTTAACTCACCAGTTTTATCATAATCTGTTGTTGTTGCTGTAAATCCTGTTGTTTGAGTATAATAAACTTGGTCTAAAGCTGGATTGTCAATACTACCAAGAGAAATCATACATGCCCAATCATCAGAAGTTAAAGCTTCATTAAAACCAGCATCTCTCATTACATCTCTAGTCTGTTTGTTTAAAAAGGACCATCCGTTTGTTACAATAAATGAACCTTCAAAAATCATTTTGATAGGGAATTTATACTTTCTAAGTGTGGTATTTGCCAACCACTCGATTTTAAGTGCGGAATATAAAGCTCTTCCTGTAGCTCCTGATGTTTTTCCAGGGGCATCATCATCAAGGTTAGTTGATGTAATATTAGCTTCTATAGTCTTAGCACCTGTCTGTAATTCAAATTCTTCGGTTGTTGCTGTTGCATTAACCGCAAAATTAATATTATCAGGGTCTATAATTTTAGCCATTAGTTTCTCCTTACGCTATTTTTATTTCTATTATTATCTTTACCTAAGCAGGATTGTTATAATTAGGATCATCAATTAACTGAAACTTAATTGAACTGTGAGCACTTGGAAGAGTTAGATCAAAAATATCAGATAAATTTGGATCATAATCTAAGTCCATTAATAAAATATCTACTGTCTCTCCACCTTGATGTGCGTATGTTATATCCGCTCCGGTTGATATAGTGTTTTGTAATTCAGTTCTCGTAGAACTATTCACTATTGTTACTTGAACTCCAGAAGCTATATCAGTTAACGTTAATGTATATGAAGCTTGAACAATAGTTGAAGCTCCTGTTCCGTTTCTAAAAGATGGAAGTGCTCCACCAGAAACATTAATTGTAACAGCACCACCAGAATTATTATAAATTGCTTCATTTCCTGTTGCTGTTCCAGATGAATTATAAGTTTCATAACCTGTAAATACATTATCAACACAACTAAAAGTTCCGGCAGCGTGCGCAGAGGTTAATTCAATTGCATGATTACTTCCATCGCTCTCAAAAGTACAACTTGTTATTAAATCTATATCGTCACTTAACATAGAAGCTGAAGATGTTGCATCCTCAAAAACACAATCGGTAAAAGTTCCACCGCCTTGAGTTACTAATTCACATCTTCTCCACGTTACATTTGCTAAAGTACTATTAGATAAAAATATAAAAGTGCTCATATCAGTAAATACACAAGTGTCAAAAGAAACAGTAGCATCATCAATTACTTCAAGTTCGCCTTTTGAGGTTGTGCCTAATGCACTAATATTAATTGAAGTCCATTCTATATTTGACGAAGCGTGGTTTATTTCTATTCTATTAAATCCGGATTGTACTCTTCTCGTATTATCAATAGAGATAACTCTATTTGAATCTCTAAAATCTACTGCTGTTGTTGTACCTAAAGAAATTAATCCTTTCCAAAGATAAGAACCAGCATTTTCCTGGAATAGGCCCCATTTTGCGTTGATGTCATCATTTGCTATTGACATATCTATAAAAGTTCCATAGGCTCCAGATTGACCATCTATTACTCTTAAATCGCCTCGACCAAATCTAATTGCATCGCAACCATAAGGAGAACCTTTTGAAATAGCATTTAAAATACTACATCCAAAACCAGCCCATCGATAATTAGTTCCAGGAGCCCCTGTTGTGGTTCTTCCAGTTGTGACTTCTGGATCAGCAACCCAATTTTGCCATCCACCATAAGGATTTCTTCCAAAATCTTTTCCGCCAACTGTCCATTTATAAAAATCACCAGTGCCGGAACCAATCATCATTACAATTCCACCATTAGCATCTGTATCCATAGCAGAACCAGCAAGGAATACTCCCCATAAAAAAATGTTCCATCCAGAAGTCCAAGTAATATTTGAGCCATAGTCTACAGCAATAGATCCTGTATTTGCGGTTCTTTGTTCTGCTGATATATGCCCTGTTCCTTGAATTGGATAATCAGTATCAGGACTTACTGCTTTATTTGTTGCTGTGTATCCTGTAAATTCACTATTTGTTGCTGATGTATCCAATAAGTGAAATGTTTGTAAATCTGTCGTATATGTTGCTATAGCCATTTTTTATCCCAATGTGCTTAACATGTCATCTTTAAGATGTGTTTCATACCATTCTTTATATGGTGTTTTATCTAAGTTTTTATATTTTATGATATCTACCATAGCTAATGATAAAAGAATTAAATCTCTATCATCTAAATAAGTAAGAAGTCTTAACATACTTCCAAGTTCTCCATCTTGAGCAATTTGGGAAGTTTTAAATTCAGGGACTAAAGGAAGAACTCCTTTATACATAATAAATCTTATAATTCCAGTTAAATCTTTATCTAACTTTAAAAATTTAAAAGATTTAGATATAGGCTTAGCTCCAGCTAATCTTGCTTCATAAGATATATATTGGCTAATAGCTAATTGGATTGAGCCAGTTCCATCTTCATTCCATTTAATATCTGGAATTCCGTCTATTTTATGATATTTAGCAACTGCCATTGAAGGAAGTTCAACTTCTTTTTCTATTCCCATTTGTTAATCCTAATTGTTTATA
>QMPG01000281.1 GCA_003648455.1 Bacteroidota bacterium | reverse complement strand
GTAATTAAAATAATAAAACTACATTTTTAATTACCAATTACGAATTTCTAATTACCTGTCAATTAGCACAAAACGAATAATTATTAGTATCACAGAACATCTGAACCATAGCCTTAGTATACTTTATATTGTTACTCAATACAGGCAAACGCATGAAAAAAAAGTAATAATAATTATGATACGACCCATAGTATTAATTGCCACAGATTTACAGATTCTAAAACAAGCGTAGCTTGTTTTTCTGTTAAAATAATTTTAATTATTTTTTTAATCTGTGAACGGCTTCAGCCCTCAACGCAGTTTAATCTGTGGCACTAATTTGTTGTAATTCTATTTTTAATTAAAGGCAAGTAAGACAATATGTTAGTATTCTGCATATTAATAAATTAAATTATTGTTTTTGTAAATTAAGAATGTTTTATTAATTTTATTAAGAATAACTTCTTCATGCGTTTGCCCTATTACTCAATATTGGTAGCTTGCAAAAATAAGTTCAAATAATATAACAGAGGAATGGTGTAATGCACTATGCTAGACGCTAAAAACAATAAAAAAACAGAACTAATCAAAAATATTATGAAAAACATAACTCTATTACTATTAAGTATCGTTTTATTAAATTCTTGTTCTAACTCAAACAATAATTATGAAGAATTTTTGACAAATTTTGAAACGAAAACAGAATTTCCTTTAATAATTGAAGCAGATACAACCGGAAATCTGTCAAATAATCTGAAAGAAATTGACGAAAAATTTCTTCACTTATTTGTTGATACAGCAAATCGCTTTCAAGTAATTGACGGTGTAAAAAAGTTTGATACCCATTATTATTACTATGCTAAAATAAATAATGAAAACTCAAATTTCTATACTTTAATTATAGCCAATAAAATGGCTGAATTTATGGGAGAAACTGATAAAATTCATTTAGAATATAATGTTTATACTGTATCAAAAGAGGGTGTGAAGATTGCTGAAAAGATTATAGCATCCGACTTATATGTAGAAGATACTGAATATACATACAGCCTGTATTCGTCAGTTATTTTTATCACGGACAATAAATTTGACCTAACAGAAATTGAAAATACCCAAGAAAATACAATAAAGCAAAAGACAACTCCATATTTTATAAATGATGACGGCACAATAGGACAAGACGGAGCATCAAACGAAGAGGAAATAAAAAACAAAAAAAATAATTCACTTTATGATACATTTTTGGATTTAGTAAAAGCTTCTAACTATAATGATTATTTTGATTATGTAATATATAATACAAAAGATGAAACGTCTGGAATGATAATTAACGAAGAAAAAAAAGATGATTATTTTAATTATAAATTTTGGGCAGTTGGCGGATATATTGATTCCGTCTGTTTTCAATTATTAGCTAAAAGAGATAATTATGAAATCTATATACTACATAATAAGGGACAAAAAGAAAATCCATGGCTTTCTTACAATAGTATCCAACTTTATAAATTGACATTATCTGATCTTAAATGGCACAAAGTTCCTTTATTAAAGGGAAAAAGTATAAATGATGAATATTTTAATATGTCCTTTTCGTATGATCCTATCACAAAAATAATCTATGATTATAAAGAATTGATTGTTGAAGATAACGAACATGATATATATGTAAACGGAGAACTAAAATCAAAATATGTTTGGTCTGAAACTGAAGGTAAATTTATAAAAGAACAAATATCAGAACTTCCAAATCCGATAATCGTTACAATTGACATAACAAGTCCTTCGGAATATGCAAATTATTCCGATGCAACTATTGTCCCAAATCATTATTTCGACGAAGAGCTAAAAGGTAAAACGACTATCCGATTTGCAGTAGAATACCAACTTACAGAAAATCAAGAATATGTAAAAGCATCAGACCGTATGATGGAAGATATCATTAAGAATACCGATACAAAGAAAAAATTCTTTATAAAATATAAAATGGTTAAAATAATGGAAGGCGAAGCAATGGGAGAACCATATAAAGTTGATGCCAAAATTATTGAAGACTACGAAGTTATAACAGATGGTGATATTATTGCAACATTTGAAGATTATATTATGAGCGATTTGCCAATATATACTTTTACATCAAGATTGGGTTATCACTATCAGTTTGACGGTATTAATGATAGTAAATATCAATTTGAAAAAGGTGACGCTCCAAATCCGGAATATATCGGTAAAAAATTTAAAATACATTTTAATACAAGCAAAGAAAAAGATGATTATAATGACAGAATAGTTGAATTCAATATTATTGATAAGATTGAAATAATCGAGAATTAGCACAAACAGGAAAAATAAAATCATGCTAAAAAAACTTAATGAGTATATCAAAAAGCAATCAAAATGGTTTTGGGTAACAATACTCATTACAATTGTTGTAGATGCTGTAAATTCTTCATATTTTGAAAAAACACAAAGCTTTTTTTACGATATCCTTCAAGGAAAAGATTTAAAATCAATAATTTCATTATTAAGTATTTATGTGTTATTTATCATTATGTTGATCTTTATAGGAATGATGAGTTCTTTTGAAAGTAGGTATCATAACTTAAAAAAGCAAAAATTTTCGGACTATTTAATTGTTTTTATGATTGCAGGCTACGGAATTATACTTATGATGCCTGCAATAAATATCTTAGGAATAGCCGACGATACAAGTAACTTTACCGATAATCAGCAGTACATCTATTTCATGCTTTTAATTGGACTATACATAGTTATGTTTATTTTCTCCTTTATTAAATTTAAGTCGAAATATTTTCTCGGCAAACAAAATTATCTTTATGTATATGTTCCAATATTAATTTTAGTAACAGTTTTTGTCGATTTTTCAAGTGCAATGTGGAGGTTTCAACTTTCAAATTCGGAAAAAATTGTTGACCCCGAAAGAGCAAGTCGTTTAATAGAATTTATAGCAATATTTCCGTTATATGCCATTTTCTATAGTGCCCCAAGATTTGTATTGCTAAGAAAAAGCTATAATCTTTTACCCATACTTTCAGCAATGTTTTCTACAGCTTATTTTGTATGGAAAAGCCTTGATTATATTGAACTCTAAACTTTAACACTATTAATTATGAAAAAATCAGTTATTCTCTTTTCAATCGTATTTTTATTTTCATTTAAGAGCACTTCTCAATCTAGCATGAATGATATTTCAAAATTGTTTGAAGAAACAGAATTGCCAGTAGGATCTGAAGAAATCACATATTACGAGGATGCAAAAAAATTATCATCTAATGATAAATTATTTTTCAGCTATTATAAAAAAGAACTTGTATATGCATATTACAGATTTAATCTCTACGAAGATTATACGGCATTTATCTTTATTGTTAAAGAAAATGAAGAAGATACAGGCAATCTAATGCTGGAAATTTTTGATAAAGAACAAAATCTGATTTCGCAATTAAAATTAGATTATGATGTAGCAAACGAAATAGGATTTAAAATTAAACCCGATTATGTTATTCAAAAAAATATTTTTGACCAAGGAATGGACGGAATGTACGAAAACAATGGCACTGATTGTGCAATTTACATGAAATATTCCGACCCGACAGAAACCAACTCAGATATATGTAAAATTAAGCCTGACGGAAATTACGCTTTTTTTAATAAATTCATAGCTAAATTTACTGTAGAAAGGTATCTGAATTTTTTATCGGATAAAAATTTTAACGCAGCTTACCATTCACAAAAAAATCCAAAGTGGGGAACTTTAGAACATTTTTCATCGAAAAAAGCTTTCGGAGGAATAAATCTTATTGCTGTAAATGAACTAAAATACGTTTCAGGAAATGACAGTAAGGCTATAGTTTATTGTGATGCAGTGTACTATGATAACACAAACGGCGATTCTAACATTAAACAAAATTTTACAGTATCTAAAATGTCAGGAAACTGGTTTATTACTGATATGAGAATTGTAAGTTTTAAAAAACGTAGAAATTATATTGATACCAACGGAGAATTAGAATACTTGGATATTAGCTTAACAAATATTACAGACACAAATTTCGATTTTTCTATAGAAGCTGTATCTTATGATGAATGTGAAGAAGGCGAAGGCAATCCTTATATATATATCCATGGAACAGCAACATATACTGACCACATTCATGCTATTTATACAGAAGGTACACGCTCATTGTTTTTTCGCTTTACTAATGAGAATAAAGAGCTTACACTCACACCCTATAGATTTGATGATACATTTAAAAACTCATACATTATTGTGAACAAACCATTTAAAATCAGAAACTTATAGTGTTTTCGGCCATTGAGATCAAAGTTTTTAAAGTGCGGTATAAAACTATGTGTTTATGGCGTAGGGCTGAATTGCCATCCTGAGAATCAGTATAAATATTCAAAATACTTACAGCTAACTGAAGACAAGCAGGTATTGGAACAATTAAAAATAGAAATAAAATAATTGAAACAGAAAGATGAATAAACAGAGCTTTTAACAGCAGTTTAATGTCAGTACTTTTTTTTTCTGCTTTGTTCAAAAAAATAAAAAAAAAGCACCGAACACCAAACAGTCGCACGTTAAGGGCGATTAGTCAAATTTATTGCATTGCCTAAAAATAACTAACGATATTCAATAAGTTAAAGAGTAATTTGCAAATAAATATAATAGTAGTATGTTAAACTTTAAAATAATTACATTAGGAATTCTGTTGTTGCTTTCTTTGCCACTATTTTCGCAGACTTATCCAAATAATGAAGATAGTGAACATCAAGATATGCTAACTCCTATATACTATAATTCAGCTAATGGGGATAATTTTAGAAATGAAATTAATAAATTTTTTCATTTTGCAAGATTAGAGCCTTTCCAACATCCTT
>QMPG01000280.1 GCA_003648455.1 Bacteroidota bacterium | reverse complement strand
TTTAAAAGTAAGCCAACTTTAAATAAGTAAGTACTTGTGTAGTATGAACATCATTAAGTGTTTCCACTGTTTTTATTTCAATTACAACTTTTTCTTCAACTAATAAATCTATTCTATATCCATGGTCTAGTTTTACTTTTTTAACATTTAAACCTACTTGTTTTAACTCATAGAATAAACATTCCTGAAAAGCCGATTCTAATAAACCAGGACTTAAATGTCTGTGTACCTCTATCGCACAATCAATAATTTTTTTAGATAATTAATTTTTCTTTGTGAAACTTAGTGAGAACTCCGTGTTCCTTTGTGGAATAGCTATATCACAGAGATGCTCAAAGTAAACTCAAAGTTACACAAAAGTGTTTAATACAATTATATTTATTTATATTCGGCACCTCAAAATAAAATTTAGCCCCAAGAAAGAACTTATTAACAAAAATTGTTAATAAAGAGTTGTTGTTTAATAAAAAAATTGTATTTTTGCACTCCAGATTTCGGAAATTTTTTTACGCATTTGTGTATTAATTAAAAAGTTAGGAAAAACAAGTGGATACATTAAGTTACAAAACGATATCAGCAAATAAAGCAACCGTGAAAAAATCATGGGTTCTTGTTGATGCAAAAGACGAAGTATTAGGAAGATTAGCCTCAATGGTTGCTCTTATCCTAAGAGGAAAGCACAAACCAGAATTTACTCCTCATGTAGATTGTGGTGATAATGTTATAGTAATTAACGCCGACAAAATTAAATTAACAGGAAGCAAATGGGACGACAAAGAATATGTTCGTCATACAGGTTACCCTGGTGGTCAGCGAATAACTAAAGCAAAAGACCTAATGAAAAAGAATCCTATTGCAATGGTTGAAAAATCAGTAAAAGGAATGTTACCAACAAACAAATTAGGTAGCGAACTTTTTAGAAATTTATATGTATATCAAGGTGAAGAGCACGGCCATGCTGCTCAAAAACCTGTAAAAATTAATATAAACTCAATTAAATAATCAGAATGGAAGTTATTACAGCTACAGGAAGAAGAAAATCTGCAATTGCTCGGGTTTATTTGTCTGAAGGAAGTGGGAAAATTGTTGTAAATAAAAAAGATTACAAAGAATTTTTTCCTGTTTCTCAGTTACAATATGTAGTTCAACAACCTTTAAGTTTACTTGAATTATCAGAAAAATATGATGTGAAAGCAAATTTAACAGGTGGTGGTGTAAAAGGACAAGCTGAAGCTTTAAGATTAGGTATTGCAAGAGCATTGATTAAAATTGATGCAGAAAACAAACCTGCTTTAAAAGCCGAAGGTTTAGTTACAAGAGACCCACGTCAGGTTGAACGTAAAAAACCAGGACAGAAAAAAGCAAGAAAGAGATTTCAATTTAGTAAACGATAGAAATTTTAATCTCAGTTTAGTATCTAAATTGTTAAGATCGTTATTTATTAACGCTACTTGGCGATTGATTTATTAAGAATGTAAACTAAAAAAAAATTAAAATGTCAAGAACATCATTTAAAGACCTTTTGGATGCTGGTGCACATTTTGGGCATCTAAAAAGAAAATGGAACCCAAATATGGCTCCATACATTTTTATGGAACGCAATGGTATCCATATTATTGATTTGCACAAAACAGTAGTAAAAATTGATGAAGCAGCTTCTTCAATGAAGCAAATTGTAAAATCTGGTAGAAAAATATTATTTGTTGCTACTAAAAAACAAGCAAAAGATATTGTTGCAGAAAAAGTTCAATCAATTAACATGCCTTATATTACAGAACGTTGGTCTGGTGGTATGTTAACAAACTTTCCTACTATTAGAAAAGCTGTAAAAAAAATGACTTCTATTGATAAGATGGCTAAAGACGGTACTTTTAACCACCTTTCAAAAAGAGAAAAATTACAAATACAAAGACAAAGAGCAAAGTTAGAAAAAAACTTAGGTAGTATTGCTGACTTAACAAGACTGCCTGCAGCAATGTTTGTTGTTGATGTACAAAAAGAAAAAATTGCTGTTGCTGAAGCAAAAAGATTAAATATTCCTGTTTTTGCTATAGTTGATACAAATTCAAACCCTAATTTGGTTGATTTCCCAATTCCTGCAAATGACGACGCATCAAAATCAATTTCTATTATTTTAGATGCTCTTATTGATGCAGTAAAAGAAGGTTTAGCCGAAAGAAATGCAGAAAAAGAAAAAGATGCAGCTTTAAGAGAGAAAAATGCACAGAAAAAAGGAGAAAAAGCTAAATCTGAAGGAAAGAAAACCGGAGCAAGAAAAACTTCTGCAAAAAAAGAAAAATAATAAATAATAATTTTAATTTTTAATGTTATGCAAATAAAAGCAGCAGATGTTGCCAAATTAAGAAAGGCAACAGGAGCAGGAATGATGGATTGCAAAAAAGCTCTTCAAGAAGCAGAAGGTAATTTTGATAAAGCTGTTGAGATTATTAGAGAAAAAGGGAAAGCCATTGCTAATAAAAGAGCAGACAGAGAAGCTACAGAAGGAACCGTTTTAGCTAAAGCTAATGGTAAAAATGGAGTAATTATTGTTCTTAACTGTGAAACAGATTTTGTTGCAAAAAATGAAAATTTTGTAGCATTTGCAAATTCTATTCTTGATATAGCACTTAATGAAAAACCAGAAGACCTTAATGCCCTTAAAGAATTAAAACTTGATGGAAAAACTATAGCTGATGCTGTTGTTGAACAAATTGGTGTTATTGGCGAAAAACTTGAATTATCTTATTATGAGAAAATAAGTGCAGAATATACTGTTGCTTATATTCACCCTGGAAACCGCTTAGCAACTATTGTTGGATTTAATCAACCGGATGTTGATGAGCAAGTGGCTAAAGATGTTGCAATGCAAGTTGCTGCTATGGATCCTGTGGCTATTGATAAAGATAATGTTTCTCAAGAAGTTATTGACGAAGAATTTAAAATTGCTCGTGAAAAAGCACGTTTAGAAGGCAAACCTGAAGAGATGCTTGATAAAATTGCTACGGGACGTCTTGGAAAATTCTTTAAAGAAAATACACTGTTAAATCAGGCGTTTATTAAAGATGGTAAAAAATCTGTTAAACAATATTTACAAGAAAATAACAAAGATTTAACTGTTACAGTATTTAAAAGATTTACGTTAAACGTTTAATCAAAAAAATAAAAACAAAAAAAGAGAGCATTTGCTCTCTTTTTTTGTTTTTATACTTTTATTTTATGATTTTTGTTGTAATAATTAAAATTTTTGAAATATACATTCTTAATTGACTTTTTTTAAAAAAAGAATATAAAAAGATAAACAGATGAAACATCCATGACCAAAGGGGATTAAGATTTTAGATTTAATTTGGACACATAACTTGTCCCGATTTTTCGGGAATGGAATAATTATATATTCGCATCGATAAATGAATCTAATGAAAACAGAATAAAATGGGGAAAAAAAGAAAATACAATAGAAATAGAGAAAAAGTATAAACAATTATTTTTAAGTTGCAGATTTTATTATCAAAAAAATCCGTGTTAATCCGTGTAATTCGTGGACAAACTTCATATAATTTACGAACAAAAAATTAAATATCAATCGAATACAAAAACACAGACAGATGAAATATAAAAGAATTTTATTAAAATTAAGCGGAGAGTCTTTGATAGGGGAAGACAATTATGGTCTTGATACACAAAGATTAATTGATTTTGCAACTCAAATAAAAGAAATAAACGAGATGGGAGTTCAGGTGGCAATAGTTATTGGCGGCGGAAATATTTTTAGAGGTTTGAAAGGTGCAGACAAAGGTTTTGACAGGGTAAAAGGCGATTATATGGGAATGCTTGCAACAGTAATTAATGGTTTAGCTCTTCAATCAACACTAGAGAGTATTAATCAACCAACAAAAGTTTTTACATCAATTAAAATGGAACCGGTTGCTGAGGCATACAGCAAACCTAAAGCTCTTGAAGCATTAAATAATAATGAAGTGATTATTTTTTCGGGAGGAACTGGAAATCCTTATTTTACAACAGACACAGCATCGTCACTTCGTGCAATAGAAATTGAAGCAGATGCCTTGCTTAAAGGAACTCGTGTTGATGGCGTTTATTCTGCTGACCCTGAGAAAGATAAAAATGCTGTTAAATATGATGAAATAAGCTTTGATGAGGTTTATTCAAAAGGTTTAAAAGTTATGGATTTAACATCTTTCACAATGTGTAAAGAAAATAATATGCCGGTTCTCGTTTTTAATATGAATATAATTGGTAATTTAAAAAAAATAATTTTAGGCGAAAATATTGGCACATTAGTTAAGAATTAATATATTTACTCTGTTTTTTTAAAAAAGGAATAAAATGGAAGAAGAAGTTCAATTATTTTTAGATGATGCAAAAGAAAGAATGGAGAAATCTATTGAGCATCTTAATAGAGAATTAGCAAAGATTAGAGCAGGTAAAGCCAGCCCTAGCATTCTTGATGCTGTTTCTGTTGACTATTACGGAACGCCTACCCCATTAAGCAGAGTTTCTAATGTTAGTGTGCCTGATGCAAGAACACTAAGAGTTCAACCATGGGAAAAAAGTATGATTGATCCAATTGAAAAAGCTATTATGAAAGCAAACTTGGGTCTTAATCCATCAAATAACGGAGAGGTTGTTATTATTAATATTCCGGTTTTAACAGAGGAAAGAAGGCGCGATTTAGTTAAGCAGGTTAAGGCAGAAGGAGAAAATGCCAAAGTTTCTATTCGTAGCATTCGTCGCGACACAAACGAAGAACTTAAAAAATTACAAAAGGACGGAATGTCTGAAGATGCAGAAAAAGATGCAGAAGATCAAGTTCAGGAATTAACTAATAAGTATAATAAATTAATTGAAGATTATATTGAACAGAAAGAAACCGATATTATGACAATATAGAA
>QMPG01000279.1 GCA_003648455.1 Bacteroidota bacterium | reverse complement strand
ATGGGAGAGCCAGAAGAAGTTTGGGAAAAACGAATTAAGTTACTCAAACCTTATCAGGTAAATAAAGAAATGATGGAAAAAACAGGTAAAGGCAATACCATTTTCATGCATTGCCTGCCTTCTTTCCACAATAAAAATACAAAACTTGGCAATGAAATCTATCAAAAATTTGGAATTCCGGAAATGGAAGTTACAGATGAAGTATTTGAAAGTGAAGCATCGGTTGTTTTTGATGAAGCTGAAAATAGAATGCATACTATAAAAGCAATTATGGTTGCAACTCTTGGTTAATAATATTTCGCTGGGCAGGCAAAGGAACATGAAAATTATTAAGAATTTAAAACAATTTAATGAATAAAATATTGATCGTGTAGTTCGTCGTAAAAAATGGAATTTAAGGTGAAAAAAACATTTTTAGTTTTATTTATCTTCTCATATTTCACTTTATTTTCTCAAACTTTCAAAATTAATGATTTAAAATCATTGTCCTATCTTACCATTATCGGATTTATCGATATTAGCAATAATTATTTTGATAAACAAATAATCGCAGATTTAAATGAAAAAGACTTGGAGTATATCAGCAAAAATGATGTTCCATTTTTTGATAGAATCGCTTTTCAAAAATATTCACTCAAACTGAAACATTATAGTGATTATGCCGTTTATTTAACAATTGTTTCTTTAATTATTGTATATAATAAAGAATATTTTAGAACTAATTTATTAGTTTATAGTGAGGTTCTACTAACTCAATCTGCAATTGCAAAATGGACAAAAACAATAGCAAAACGTAAAAGACCTTTTGTTTATGATAAAAATGTTTCTGATAAAAAGAAAAATGAAAGAAATAGTCAACATTCATTTTATTCTATGCACAGCTCAACAGCTTTTGCATCAGCTACTTTTGCCTATTATTATTATTTAGATAATTGGGGGAAGAATATACCGATTGCTTTCTTACTTTATGGTTCTGCAACAGCTTCTGCAGCATTGAGGGTTGTATCTGAAAACCATTTCCCAAGCGATGTTTTAGCTGGTGCTATTGTCGGAACTACAATCGGTTATTTAATTTGTAAATATCATGATTCAAAAAAAATAAAAATCAGATTAAGTTATAATAAATTGGAGTTAAATTTTCCTTTTTAATTTTATTCCCAATTTGTTTTTTCATAATCAATCGGTTTAGTGAGTTCTGATTCCAATACTTTTTAAACTGTGAATGAAAAATAAAGATTATGGAAAAAGCAATTCTGTTTTGAAAGAAAAATTGATGAACTCGTAAAAAGTCTTAAAGTTGTCATACTGAGCGGAGACGAAATATTTATAACTTGTTATAAAGCAATATCCTTCGACTCCGCTCAGGATGACATTCGACTATCTTTATCCTGAATACTGCCGAAAGGTTCAAGATGGCATTTTCATAGATAAAGTAACTTTTTACGAAACCATCAAAATTAAGTTATAAAATTAAAGGTTTTTGTTACTTTCTTAAAATCTTTTAAGAAATTAGGATAAGATTTTTTTACACATTCTTTATTTTCTATTTCTATTTGCGGAAACAAAGCTTTCAAGATATAAAAAGACATAACTAAACGATGGTCATTATAAGTATTCAATTTAATTTTAGGTGGCTCAAAATTTAATGGATTAATAATCAATGAATTATCTTCATAACTAATCTTACCACCAATTCTTCTTATTTCTTTAATAAGAGCATCAATTCTATTGGATTCCTTGAACTTCAAATGAGAAATGTTTTTTATTTTTGTAGGTGAATTAGCCAATAATGCCAAAATGGTTAATGTTGGCGTCTGATCAGGCATATCTTTAAAATCAACTTCAATTCCGCATAACTTATTTTTTTTCACACAAATCTTATTATTATCCATTTCAATTTGTGCACCCATTTTTTCTAAAATTTTAAGAAACTTATAATCAGGTTGGCAGGAATTTTTTATATTCCCAAAGGTACAAATCTTATTTAAACTTAATGAACCTAATGCCCAAAAATAACAAGCAGAAGAAAAGTCCGGTTCAATCAAATATCTCTTCAGATTTATATAATACTGCCCTGCTGGAATAATAATTCTCTTTTCTTTGTAATTTGATTTGATACCAAAATCTTTCATTATTTGCAACGTCATTTCAATATATGATTGAGAAACAACATTTCCACTTAAATTTAAAATAAAATCTGTTTGAAATAATGGTGAAATAAGAAGTAATGACGAAATGAACTGACTACTGATATTAGCTTGAATTCCATATTCTCCACCTATTAGTTTCTTTCCAAATATTTTAATCGGAAATTTTTCGCTTCTGATATCTACTCCAATTCTTTTCAGTATCTCAATTAACTGTTTAATTGGTCTGCATTTTAGTTGTAATGATACATCGATGCTACTTTCAATGCCTTCTAAAACAGCTAATCGTGAGATAAGAAATCTGAAAGCTGTACCAGAATCTTTAATATTTAATCTTTGCAAATTGGAAATTTTCTTTGGAGGTATTATAGTTAATGAATTGTTCTTAATCTTAATATGAAATCCTAATTTTTCTAGATTATTTACTAAAGTAATAACATCATCACAATGTGAAATATTTGATATTTCTAGTGGAGTAGGTAAGAAACTTGAAATTATCAGAACTCGGTTCAGAATTGATTTTGAACCTTCGAGTATTATTATATTATTTTTTGTTTTCATATGTTGAATTAAAATTATCTTTTGTATTCTTCACTTCAGCGGTTTTGAAGCATTTTGGAGATTCTTTTATTGATTTTGAAATCCTTTGCCAATTCATAGTCAAAAGTATAAGGAGTATATTTTATCTCATAAAATTGAGCCACACTTGCATATTTTTTCTGCAAACGACCCAATGATTGCTCGATTTCGGAAACACTTGTTTTTTGGGAAAATATTCTCGCCTTAACCTTCTCGAGCCCTTTTATCAGAAGTTCTTCACGCTTGTTTCTCATTGCTTTTTCTTTGAGTTTTCTGCCACTGCTTTTACAGAGAAGATAATTCTCATTTTCTTCTTCTATCTTTGATTTTTTTGAAAGTAAATGATCAGATATCGAGTAATATTGGTCTTTCCCAGTTTCTTCCGCTTTCGAATAAATGAAATCCGCAACCGCGTAATCTTTTGTCCAGGATGGAATTGCGTTCTCGCTATCCTGTGAAATCAAACGATTCAGAATCGATATCGTTGCGATTTTAATCTGCTTTTGATTGAATCCGCAAGCATCAAGAATTTCATCCATACCGATCCGATCCCAGATGATTTTGCCAATTCTTTACATTTCCGGAAAGCAAACAAATACTGCTGACCCTGAAGTTTAGCGGTTATAACGCGTGCTACTTCTTTGTGCATCAATTTCGGAATCGGAAAATCAGAACCGAGAGAGATAACGATTCGCTGTCTGGATTCTCCCCTAATTCTTTTTGATTCAATTAATTGAAGAACCGAATTACGAGAGTTTTTATTTTTCTTTTCAACAAAAAACATTTTACCCTCCTCAAATATAAAAAACACGATGTCATGAAATTATTTCAGGAAAATATGTCAACAATAAAAAAAGTTAAAGCCAGAATACGCAAGGCACTACATTCTCAACTCTAATTCTTAACTCCTTATATTGCAAGATGTTAGAGTATTGCGAATAAATGAACACATTAGCCTTAACTCCTTATCTTACAAATGGTTATGTATTTTATGAAAAAGAATTTAAAAAAAAATTCGAGAAACATAGCTTAGAAACGGTAATCTTTATTGTATTTGCGGAGGTGAAAATACTAATGCTACAAATGATTATTTAGATGGTAATTCCTCTGACTTATTTACCTTAAAAAATAATTATCCCAATCCATTTAATCCGACTACAACAATTAGTTTTTCTCTTACCGCAAAGGATGCAAAGGACGCAAAGATTACGATTTATAATTTGAAAGGACAGAAAATTAAAACCTTTTCAAATCTCCAAATCAACAAATCTCCAAATCAACAAATTATTTGGAACGGAACCGATGAAAACAACCAACCAGTTTCTTCAGGAATTTATTTCTATAAATTAGAAGCTGGAAACAAATCTTCGCAAACGAGGAAAATGCTGCTATTGAAATAGTAAAAATAATGTTTGCTCTCAGATTGCAAAGATAAAATTTGATTTAAGCTTCACAAATAAATAAAATGATAATCTCGAATAACTTTGAAATTTCCATTTTTTACCTTATCACTAATTCTTTTTGCCTAACCCGGATAAATTCCATAGGTTAATTATTTCAACGAAGTAAATCGAGCATAATAGCTCTCCAATGGGACCGGCGAATTAATACAATTAAAAATTTGTGTTTAAATATTCTTAAATTCCTGAATCAATTGTTTAAAGGCTGCAAATGTATAATCATATTTGTTAGCAATTTCTTTATCAGTTAGACTGAGTTACTTTTTTTCTAATTCGTCTATCGTATGCCAAATTAATTCTGGCTCATTAAGATGTATCTTTATTTTCTTTCACAAGCAAGCATCACTGCTTCAAAAATCTTTTCATAACCAGTACATCGGCAAATATTACCGGCAAGAGCTTCTTTTATTTTACGTAGATTTTTTTCACCATCTGTTAATAAATAATAATAAGAAGATACCAGAAATCCCGGAAAACAAAATCCACATTGAACCGCATTAGTTTCATCAAAACAATCAATCAATAGTTTACCTAAATGTTCTTTTGCAATTTGTTCTGATGTTAGAACATATTTACCTTCCAGATGAACAGCATTAACAAGGCAACTGGTAACCGGTTTGCCATTCAAAAGGACAGTACAAGAACCACATTCACCTTCACCGCAACCTTCTTTTGTTCCAATTAATCCAAAATCATCTCGCAATATATCTAATAATCTTCTCATTGGATT
>QMPG01000278.1 GCA_003648455.1 Bacteroidota bacterium | reverse complement strand
TTGGGAATTTCATTAACCCCAAATTTGGGTATTACTAAATCGGGGTTTCCCGCTTTGCACCCCACTATCTATCACACATTCATACAATTCACTTCGTTTTTGTATGAATAAAGCGGGTTAATGCGACTATAGGTCTTTCATCGAAAGTTGTATTCGTTTTCTCTCAACATCAACATCAATAACCTTAACTTTTACGTGTTGATGTAATTTTACTACATCAGCAGGATTTTTCACAAACTCATTTTTTAATTGTGAAATATGAACTAAGCCATCCTGATGAACACCAATATCTATAAAAGCACCAAAATTCGTTATGTTTGTAACAATGCCGGGTAAAATCATGCCGATTTTAAGGTCTGAAATTTTATATACATCATTTGAGAATTCAAATAATTTGATTTTTTCTCGCGGATCTCTTCCGGGTTTTGCCAATTCATTAATAATATCTGACAATGTTGGTATTCCTATCTTGTCGGTAACATATCTGCTTATATTTATTTTTTTTCTGAGTTCTTCACTTAGAAGTAAATCTTTAACATAGCAGTTTAAGTCATCAGCCATCTTTTTTACTATAAAATAGCTTTCAGGATGAACAGCACTGTTGTCAAGAGGATTTTCTGCATCCGTGATTCTTAAAAAGCCGGCACATTGTTCATATGCTTTGTTTCCTAAACGAGGTACATTTAATAACTCATTGCGAGATTTAAAAGTGTTATTTTCTTTACGATAATCAATAATATTTTGTGCTAGTTGAGGACCTAATCCTGACACATAGCTTAAAAGATGCTTGCTGGCAGTATTTAAATTAACACCAACTAAATTTACACAACTTTCAACAACACTGTCGAGAGCATTTTTTAGCTTGTGTTGTTCTACATCATGCTGGTATTGACCTACACCGATTGATTTTGGATCGATTTTTACCAACTCCGCTAAAGGATCCATTAGTCTTCGCCCAATTGAAACAGCACCCCTTACTGTTACATCATATTGAGGAAATTCTTCACGTGCTACTGCCGAAGCCGAATAAATTGAAGCTCCATTTTCACTTACTACAAATACATTTACTTTTCTGTCTAATTTTAAATTTTTTACAAAATATTCTGTCTCTCTACTTGCGGTTCCGTTACCTATTGCGATAGCTTCAATTTTATATGCATTTACCATTGATGCAATTTTTTTTGAAGCTACTTTATATTCTTGTTGTGGTTTGTTTGGATAAATTGTTTCATTGTGCAACAAAGTGCCTTGTTGGTCAAGGCAAACAATCTTACATCCGGTTCTGAATCCCGGGTCAATTGCAAGAACTCGTTTCTGACCTAAGGGAGAGGCAAGTAATAGTTGACGTAAATTTTCTGCAAAAACAGCAATAGCTTCATCATCAGCTTTTTCTTTCGAAAGATTATTAAACTCATTTTCTATTGACGGAGAAATTAAACGTTTATAACTATCTTTTATCGCAATACTGATTTGTTCGGCAGCTTCAAAATCACTTTTTATAAAAAGATTCTCAAGACAATCAATAGCATCTTGTTCATCAATTGAAATAGAAACTCGTAGATAACCTTCGGTTTCACCTCTTCTAATAGCTAGCAAACGATGCGAGGCACATCTGTTAAGATACTCTTGTGTGTCAAAATAATCAGAATATTTGGAGGCTTCTTCTTCTTTCTTTTTTATAACTTTTGATGTAATAATTGCATTTTTGTTAAATAAAAACCTGATTTTTTTCCTTGCTGTTTGATTTTCGCTTATCCATTCAGCAATTATATCTCTTGCTCCACTTAAAGCCTCTTCTTTTGTTTTTACTTCTTTGTTTATAAACTCCTGAGCTTTTGATTGTAAATTTAAAATATTTTGCTTCATAATAATTCGGGCAAGTGGCTCAAGCCCTTTCTCTTTAGCTATTGAGGCTCGTGTTTTTCTTTTTTGTTTAAAAGGAAGGTAAATGTCTTCTAATTCATTTAAATCAAAAATATTTTCAATTTTATTTTTTAGTTCATCAGTTAATTTATTTTGTTCTTTTATCGATTTTAATATTGCTTCTTTCCTTTTTTCAATTTCTTCTAATTTTATCAATCTTGTTGAAATTGATTTAATTTGTACTTCGTCTAAATTACCTGTGAGTTCTTTTCTATATCTGCTGATAAAGGGTATTGTAGCTCCTTTTTTCAACAAACCTATTGTGTTTTCAACCTGTTTCTCTGTTAGCGATAATTCCTTAGTAATTATCTGCATTTGTTTTTTTGTCATCATTTAATATTTTTAATGCTTTAAGTGGTAATTTATTTATACAAAATAATTTTTGGTTAAAATAAAGAATTTATTACATTTGTATAATTGAAACAAAAATAATAACTAAAATTAAAAGATTATGAGAAAAATTACTTTAATGTTAACATTACTTACTTTTTCATTATTTACGTTTGCTCAAATGCAACGTGCTGAAAAAGGAAAGGCCAATGCTGATTATCATGTAAATAATTACAAATCAGTTAAGAGTATAAAAGATGCTGGAGATGTTTATTGGGAAGAACATTTTGATTCAACAAGATGGGCTAAAAGTGTAGACGAATACAATCTTGCTATTCCTGATAGTATGCCTGAAGGTTGGATGGTTTATGATAGAACAGAAAATAATTTTTTCTGGCACTGGTCACAACAAGGACCTAGAGGGAAATATTGTTCTAATAACCCATTAGGAACTTTATATCCTGACGAAAATAAGCTTTTAAAATCAACAACTTATGAAAATGGAGTTATGATGTTAGAATCTGCATATTTTAATACAGATGCTAATGGTGATATGGTTGGTACACCAATTGATATGGATTGTTTTATTCAAACACCTGCTATTGACTTAACAGGAACTCCTGGTGTAACTTTAAGATTTGAACAACAATTTCGTTATTGCTGTAGTTCTTCAAGCAGTAGATTAGATGTTTTGGTTAGTGTTGACTATGATCCTAATGATCCTGATATTGATAATGGCCACTGGGCTGTTTACGATGTTAAACAAGGAACAAACGCTAACGATTATCCTCTTAGCAATATTGTTGAGCTTGATATTTCTGATATCGCTGCTGACCAACCAACTGTTTATATCAGATGGCAAGAAACAGTTGCTTCTCATTATCAATGGCAAATTGACGATGTTCAATTAGTTGAGCCAATGTCAAATAATATTCTTCTTGAAAAAACTTGGGCAGATTATTTATATACACCTAATGATACAGCTTCTGGTTATGATGCAACTTATGACTGGAATGGAGGATACGTTAATATACCTTTAGATGTAGTAGGTGATTTTGTACAATTTAGAGCTGCTGTTCAAAATTTTGGTTTGGCTACTCAAACAGGAGTTCAGCTAAATACAGTTATTACTAAAGATGGTGAAACTGAAGTTTATAATAAATTAAGTGAAAAACTTGACGTTGAAAAATTTAAAAGAGATACCTTCTTAATAACAGACGGATTTACTCCAACTCAAAAAGGTCACTATCAAGTTTCATATACAGTTACTCAAGATCAGGAAGATGAGTATCCGGCAAACAATTATGATGGAATTTTCTTTAATATAACTGATACTTCATACTCACGTACTACACATAATCCTGAAAATTATAATTCAGTTTCTCCTATGGACTGGGTAGATGCAGCAGATGGCGATTATTTATTAAATTATTACCAAATACCTGAGGGCTCAGGAAATGTAACAGTAAGCTCTGCTACAATTTATTTCTCTTCATCTAATGATAGTGCTACAATTGCTGACGGAAATATGTCATTTGTATTTAGACTATATGGCATTGAAGATGGTGATATTTCTGAAACGCCAATAGTTTCATCTGAGTTATATACTATTAAATTAGAAGATAGAGGTACATTTATTACTCTTCCATTCGAGAAAGAAGGGGAAGAAATTATTGAGCCTGGTGATTATTGGGTTGCTGTAGAGGCTTATACAAACTATAGTGAAGACAATAAAATTAGATTCAATATTGGTAACGACAAATCTGTACCTATTACAAAAGATGGAACTTATGTTCACACAGGAGGTACAACTTATCTTACTATGGATAATGCAGTTATTGACTTAAATATTGTTCCTACTACTCCACAAGATGTTACATTTAATGTTAACATGAGCTATCAAATTACAGAAGGTAACTTCGATCCTGCAACTGATAAAATTAATATTGCAGGAACAATGAATAGCTGGGGATCAACAGAAATGACTGATGCCGACGGTGACAGCATTTATACGTATGTGTTAGAACAACAAAAAATTGGTAGCATAATTGAGTATAAATATCGTATTAATGACGGTTGGGAAACTCTTGATGCAAACAGAACACATACAGTTTCTGCTAATGCTGCTGAAAATATCTTAACAGCTTGGTATAGTGATGATGATGGTTCAAATGCAATTGAAGATTTAAATAGCTTAAATGAAATCTCAATTTATCCTAACCCTGTAAGCAGTGAGTTACATATTGACAATGTTAATAATATTAACAGAATAGTTATTTCTAATGTTCTTGGACAAGAAATTAGAACAATTAATAATCCTGTTAACAATGTTACTGTTAATACTAGTGATTTTAATAAAGGAATGTATATTGTAACTATTATTGATGACAATAATAATTCAAAATCATCAAGATTTATTAAAAAATAAATAATCTTTTAAATTTTAAGAAAGGGAACCATTTGGTTCCCTTTTTTTTGTTTTGAATAATTTCTCATAAGTTTATACTGGATCAATTTAAAAAGTTGTGGAAATAAATTTATTAAAATTTTATATTTGCTGTGTTTTGAATATTTTATGTAGAAGTTATCTTGATTCTTTTAAAGCAATTGAGAAATGTATTACGCCACGAAGTGGCAACTTATTTCAGCCCAAAGGCAACGCCT
>QMPG01000277.1 GCA_003648455.1 Bacteroidota bacterium | reverse complement strand
CGGTCTGACGGCTATTTTATTAAAATTTAAAAAAGTCAATACGCTTATTAGCAGTTAATTAACGCATCCGTCTGACCGCTATTTTGCAAAATCATGACTTTTTATACCGGACTCATTAAACATTCAACACTCAATATATAATAATCAATTGGAATGTCTACCTTTGAAGTGACGATTATTTTAAGTCCATAAATTTAATATATTTGAATTATGGGAAAGAAATATGAAAATGATTTTAAGGTAATGATAGTTGATTTATTAAAATCAGGTATAAGTGCAACAGATTGTTAATATTCAGGACAAAGAGCCACTTTTATTCACTAGAAGTATACCAGCAAAAATAATAAATTTTAGTTAGAATTAACATAATTTTTAGTTCTAAAACTATCACCATCAATTTTAATTATATTTGCATGATGAACAATTCTGTCGATAATTGCAGAAGCCATCACAATATCTCCAAAGATATTTCCCCAGTCTTCAAAGTTTCTGTTTGAAGTAATTATTATAGAACCTGTTTCATATCTTTTTCTTATAACTTCAAAAACACCATCAATAAATTCAGAAGGTATTTTCTTAAACCCAAGTTCATCAAGAATAAGTAAGTCTGCCCCAACAAGAATATTCATCAATAGCCTAATAGAACCATCAGCACGTGCAGCATTAAGTTTATCAATTAAATCGTTTATGTGTAAAAACAATACTTTATAGCCTTGTTTAAGAGCCTCTAATCCAATTGCATTGGCAAGATGTGTTTTACCAACTCCGGGCTTTCCCATGAATACAATATTTTTGTTTTCGTTAATAAACCGGCATGAAGCAAGCTCCATAATTTGTTGTTTATTTAATTTTGGTTGATAATTAAAATCAAAATCATCAAAGCCTTTTTGTGTGTTTATTTTTGATTTATTAAGTCTTTTTCCAAATGAATTTGCTTTCCTGTTTACATATTCATCTTCTATTAAAAGTTCAATAAAATCAATATAAGAAACATTATTATCAATAGCATATTTGCTTCTGCTTTCTATTGATTTTACCATTCCGGCAAGCTTTAATTGGCGGAGTTTTGTTTTTAAATTTTCCATATTAATTTAGCTTTAAATTGTTATTAAATAAATCGTCATATTTTTTTAATTGAGAATAAAATCCATTTGTATTATTTACAGATAGGTTTTCTTTTTCTTTATCATATAATCCGTTTTTACAAATATTTTTCACAGTAGAATATTCGCACACTCCGTACTCCAAAGCTCTTTTACAAGCAAGGTTTATTATTTTAGGTTCATAGTTTTTCTTTAATGAAAAAACACCTCTGATAATTTGTATCCAAGTTTGAGGTTTTTCTTTTTTTACTTTTTCTAAAAACCGGATTGTTTCATTTCCAAATACTCTAGCTTTTTCCATATACATTTCTTCTGTTTTCTTTTGTTTTTCTGGTGGAGCGTGTTCATCTTTTGTTATAAATTCACCATCTTTTTTACATATTTGATGAATTGCAATTTCTTTAGCATCATCGTAAAATTTTAAAATTGCATCGTTAGATTTTATAATTATTATTTTTCCAATGTAAGTATATGGTACAGAGTAAAAATTGTTCTTATAACTTATATGGGCATAAGTATTAACCTTTCTGTTTTCTATTTTAAAAAGCTCATAACGTTTTACCGGCAATGAATACATCTCTTTTTTCTCTGAAGTTTTAAATACATTTACAGGTACTTTTTTTGTTGTTCCATGCAATCGTTTATTGCAAATATTTGTTGTCCAATCCAAAAGTTCTTTTTCTAATTTATAAAAATCTGTATGTTCTACTCGTTTTAAAAAATTCATTTTCACATATTTTACTCCTGCTTCAACCTTTCCTTTGTCTTGCCCACGTCGTACTCTTGCTGTTATTGGAGCACTTTTGTAATGTTTTAAAAACTCTTCATATTGTACCTGTATAGTTGGCTCATAAAAATTTGGAGTTATAACTCCTGCCTTTAAATTGTCAATTTTACAAGTCTGAGGAACTGCTCCAAAATATTCAAAAGACTCTATATGGCATCTAATAAAACTATCAACACTTTGATTGGTTACAAGGCAATGATAACTATATCGACTATGTGATAGAACCATAGAAAAGCACCAAACTTTAACTGTTTTACTATCTTTTATAAATCTACCCAGATAGCCAAAATCTACCTGTCCTTCTTCGCCTGGCTTAGCTATTAATGGAACATAAACTTCGGGTGTTTTAAATTGCGACAAAAACCTTGAGACGCTTGCATAACTTACCTTTAAAGCTTTTTCTTTTAACAGTTTTTCTTGTATTAAAACACCTGTTAAGCCCATCCTGTACCATTCTTTTATTTGCTCTTTGTGTTTATCAAGTTTTTTTATTTTTTTTATTTTTGGAACTTCTAGTTTTCCTTTTTGAATTTCATCAAAAAAATTCTTTACTGTTTTTCTACTTATTCCAAGTTCTCTTGATACAGCTCTTTGGCTATACCCTTTTTCCAATAAAGTTTTTACTGTATATTTCATATCTATACCATACATTATGTATCAATTAGTTTTGGTTTAAATAATTGATACTGTTAAAAAATTGAGCCAAGAACTTAGAGCTTCATTTATTCCATTCCGCTAACGCTCCATTACATAAATGAAGCTCTAAGTTCTTTCAATTTAACTGGTATACTTTTGATGAATAATAGTGGTATCCTTTTAATGAATAGTAACACTTATTCCTTTCATGAAGAAAATAAGCTAAGCCTTCGTAATAGACTCCGGTAGCTTCCATCGTAAAATTCATTTGAATATCATTTGATTGAAATTTACCTATCCAATTTAAAAATCCTATATAACCTGCAAGATTATTATTGAATGTTTTGGGGCGTTTTTGCAAAACAATTTGCTCTTTATTAATTGTTGTAAAACCTGCAACAAAAGTGTCTTTTGCCATGTCAATACCTGAGTTTTGTCGTAATAATTTCATAAAATAATAAGTTTAATTTTATGGAAATTTCTTCACAGTCTTCTCTCGTCTTTTATACGAGATTGCATATAAAATATACATCTCTAAATACTTTGTCCAAACTTGAAAGAAATAGAAGATAAGTGCTATTTCTAATATAACGGCATCGTTAAACGTGCCTGTGTCTGTTCGCTTCTTATCTTCTTCCATTTTAAATTTCTAAAATACAAAATTAGAACTAAAATGAATTCTTTTTATTAACTTTGCAAACATACGAGTGTTCGTCCATAAAGATACTGTGATTAAAACCAAATTTATTTTGATATTTTTTTCATCAATTTTATTTTTTATCTTTGCAAAGCAAAAAAGAAGACTTCATTCGATTCGTTGAACTGATGTCTATCTACTGGCGGAGTTTTACTCCGCCTTTTTTTACTCCGTAAAAATGCAAAAAAGAAGACTTATTCTTCATCATTTCCTGATGTATATCAAGCCGCTTTTTTTTCTGTTATTTTTTGTTGATAATCCTCAATGTATTCTTCATCTTTTTTCCATAACGTATAAATTAAAATTAACAGTTTTCTCATTACTGCTATAACACCCTGTTTTTTAATTGTTCTGCCTTCATTAACTCTTTCGTAAAATGTTTTTAATGTTCTATTATGCTGCATTGCTGACATAGCTGGCATATATAAGGCTGTTCTGATTTGAGCATTTCCTTTTTTAGATATTTTTGTTTTTCCTATAAATTTACCAGACTCTTTTTCTATAACATCAAGTCCTGCATAACTGACTAATTGCCTAATATTATTAAATAAAAGGAACCCGTTTACTTCCGATATTACTTTTATAATTGAGACAAAAGCAAGCCCTTTGACAGTCTCAATTTTTTTAATTTTTTCATAAAGCTTACTATCTGCTTTTACAAGTTTACGCATCGCTTTTTCAACAGATATAATTTGCTTTTCATAGAACACAATTTGTTGCTTTTTCATTTTAACGACCTCTTTGTTTGTTTCATGAGCAAAATTAAGAGCATGCAGTTGTGACTTTATGCCGACTATTGATTGTTTGAGGCTTGTATGTTCTCTAGACAAATCTCTTATCATTTTAAAATTTTTGCTTGGTGGTGTCCAAAAATCAATTTTACTTAAATTTTTTTCTATCCCAAATTCTGCAATCATCTTAGAATCGACTTTGTCATTTTTTGTTTTTAAATTACAACTCTTGGCAAAATATTTTATTTTTTGAGCCAATTGAACACTTATCTTTTGTTTTTTATAATGAAGAAAATACGCTAACTCTTCATAATAAACTCCTGTTGCTTCCATCACAAATACCAGACTTATTTCCAAATTTTTATTTCGTTTTTCCGTCCATAAAAAAAAATCTTTCATGCCTAATGCAGTATTATAAAAAGACTTTGTACCTTTAATTACAACACGACCATTTCCATATTGAACCTTATAACAAACATAAAAACTTTCCATTCCTATATCTATTCCCACTACCTGTTTTGTTACTTCTTTATTTTTCATTATATTTGTTTAATTAAAAAAAACAAGGCTTTTTTCTCACAGTCTATACTCGCAGATGATACGAAATCTAAGCATATAGCATAGTTTCTCAATACTGTTCAGACTCGTAGAAAGATACAGAATAGGGCGATAATCTTTATATGTACATACAGTTTTCATGTTGTTTAGTCGGCTATCATACTCCTATTCTGTCCTTATTATAATAATTTACAAAAATAATATTTTTAAACTTTTATTTTATTTTTACAAACATACGAGTCGGGGCACGACTATTTTTACAAAATGTTATAAATATTAAATAACTTATTTGCAATTAATTACACATAAATTAAGCAGAAGCACCTTGACTTTATGGAGAAATTATATTGACAAAAAAAAAGAGGCTGTTTTTAAACAACCTCTTTTTTTATATACTGAAAATTG
>QMPG01000276.1 GCA_003648455.1 Bacteroidota bacterium | reverse complement strand
CTAAAATTCTTCTAAATAACCCGTTATTAATTCAGAATTTTATTCACAAATCTTATTCATTTCTGAATTTCTGTGTTTTATATCTTATATCGAACTCAGGTTACTATTTTGCTAGTTATTAGAATATTAAAAAACAACTAAAAAAAAATTAATTTTTTTTACAAAAATAATTTGGATTAAGACTTCTATCGTTTATCTTTGCACTCCGTTAATAAAAAATTATTGATTCAGTAGCTCAGTTGGTAGAGCACATCCCTTTTAAGGATGGGGTCCTGGGTTCGAGACCCAGCTGGATCACACAAAATAAAAGCTATCGATTGGTAGCTTTTATTTTTTTTCAAAAAATTAGTTGTAATTTTATTGAAACTTTAATGTAAATAGTAATTTTAAAATTTTGTTTTGTAAATTTTAGATATTATATTTGCACCCGTTAATAAAAACACTGATTCAGTAGCTCAGTTGGTAGAGCACATCCCTTTTAAGGATGGGGTCCTGGGTTCGAGACCCAGCTGGATCACAAAAAAAAGCTGTCGATTGGCAGCTTTTTTTTGTGTTGAAAATTTTATATTTCATTTAACTTTATTTCCTTGATTATAAGTAATTTTGTTTATCAACTTCCCCTTTTCATCATATTCTTTCCATACCCCCTGTTCCAAATCGTCAGAATAATTTCCTTTTTTACTTACTTTATTATTTTCATGATAGAATTTCCAACAGCCATTGGCTTTACCATCTTTATAATCTCCAATCTGCTTTAAATTGCCGTTTTGATAATAAACTTTCCAATTGCCGTCATATTTACTGTTCTTAAAAAGGCCTATTGAATAGATATTTCCATTTGGATAAAAAGCTTTCCACTCTCCCTCTTTCTTATCATTTTTATATTTTCCTTTTTGTGCTATTTTACCGTTTTCAAAATACTCAATATATTCACCCTCAATTTTATCGTTTACATATTTACATTCAGTCATTTTGCTTCCATTTTCATAATATGAAACGAAACCTCCATTTAGCAAACCATTTTTATAAAAAGCTACTCTTTGAAGTTTTCCGCTCTCATAATAAACAAATAAACTGTCAACGAATTTACCGCCTACTTTTTTACCTTTGTAATTAATGCTACCGTCTTTATAATAAGACTGCCACAACCCCTCTTTATGATTATTTATAAAATTAGTTTTTTGTTCAATTTTACCGTCTTCCCTATAACTTGTGATTATTCCATTTAAGATACCTCTTTTATATGTATATTGTGTTTTAATTTTCCCTGAAGGATAATAAACAAAAAAATCACCATCTAACTTATTATTAATATAATTACCCTTTTGAGATAACACGCCATTTTCATCATAATTCTCAAACAAACCGTTTTTTAAATTATTTTTGAATGTTATTCTGTTTTTTAATTTCCCCGATTTTGAATATATTACCCAAACACTATCCAACTCATTATTTAAAAATTTTCCTTTTTCCATGAGTGTTCCATCTTCATAATAAAAACGGTATTCACCATGTTTAATAGTATCAGTATTATTAATACGGGCAAAAAAATCTTCTTTAACTTGCTTATTATCATCATAATAAAAAGTTATTTTTTTTGTTTGAGCCTGTAACACCAAAGCATAAAATTGAAAAAAAATAACAAATAAGGCGATGGATTTTTTCATAATTATATTTTAATAAATTATTTATCTGAAATCACGAAACTAAAGAATCACCAATCACCAATAACTAATCACCAATAACTAATCACCTTACGGGACTGTAATCAATAATTGAGTTCCTTCTAAGTTAGTTTTGCTTCCGAAATCGAGCACAGCAGCTAAAGCATACTTTCCTGTTGGCAGAATATTTTTAGGGAATTTTAATTCGACAGTTTGTGATGATTTTGGAAAAGATTCAATTGTAATAGGGTCAAAATTTGTTTCTTCGGCTGTTTGCAGATTTGAAGCAATAAGATAAACTTTACATTGCATAATTTTATCGCCAATATTATCAATATTTGCAGTAAACTTGCGAATAGTATCTTGAGCTTCGGTAACTTCAATTAAATTGTTAATTGTAGCCGAATAATTAGTATTAGATTTTGGTGATTGATAAACCAAAACAGCTATACGACCCGATACAGTTACACCTGCGCGTAATGTTTTGTCTGCTGTAAATGCAGTTTGTTCTTGAGTAGTTTTAACATAAATCATTGCCCAACGGGTTGAATAATCGTCAACAGGAACCTGCATATTAACAGTAATGGTTTTTTCATCATTAGGATTTAACTCAAAAAAAGCAGGACTAATACTAATCCAATTTGCACAGGAATGCTTTGTTGTATTAGCTTTCATTTTTTGTTTATTTCCCTTACTGTCAGGTTGAAAATCGCCAAGATTAATAACAAAAGCTGTTTTACGATTTCCATGATTTCTTATTGTAATGGTTTTTGACTGTGTTTCGCCCGGCTCTGCCGTAAAGTCAAGTTTTACAGGAGCGACCTCAAAATCCTGAGCATTAATGCTAAAAAAATTTAATAATACTATGCTGAATAAAATTACTTTCTTTTTCATTACTATAATCGATTTAATAATATGATAAATATGATTACTTCAAAAGTAATTAAAAATTAATAAATATGAAAACCACTTGATATTAATTTAAAATTTAATTTTCAATAATTAATTATTATATTGCAATCTAAAGTTTATTTTAAACTTAATTGTTGTTTTTCTCTTTTAATTTATGAAAAAAATCATCCAAAAATATAAATATTTATTTCTAATAATAATCATATTTTACTCTTCTACTACAAAATCGCAACAAATAATACCGTTGTCGGCTGAAAAACAACAACAGGTTGATGAATTAAAAGAATATGCCGAAATAAATAAGAATAATGGAGATCATCTCCATGCTGCATTCTATTACAATAAAATTGCCTTTATTTATTGGGGAAATGATTCTCCCCGACAAGCTATTAACTACTTTTTACAATCAGTTAAAGAAAATCAACAAATAAATAAATTAGAAGATATAAAAAACATTTATAGCAATATTGGAGTTATATATACTGAACTTGAAGATATTGAAAATGCTTACGATTATTTTAACAAAAGTCTCAAAATTCGACGTAAAATTGGAGATAAAACAGAAATAGCATCCGGTCTGTTTGATGTAGCATATATATTATCTATACTAAAAAAGGCCGACGAATCGAATAACAAGCTCGAAGAAGCATTAAAAATTTCGGAGCAAGAAAATAATCCTCGACTCACACTAAGTATTTACGGTTTGTTAGCACAAAATCATAGTAAATTGGGAAACACTCAAATTTCCCAGAATTATTTAGATAAGTATCAATCATATAAAAAACATAGTGAGACTGAGCAAATAAAAGAAAAATTTGAAGAAAAAGAAATTAAGAACTTAGCAGAAATTAAACGAACACAAGCCGAAAAACGAGCCAAACAACTAGAACTTGAGCTGGCAAAACTTCAATCAGCAAGAGCACAGGATTCTCTGAATATTACAATACAATCAACTCAGGATTCTTTAGACTATGTTGAAAGGATAAATAAAGAGAAACAAACAAAAATTGATTTACTTAATAAAGACAAAGCAATTAAAGAGCTTACTATTAAAGAACAAAAAGCAAAAGCAAAAAATCAAAAAATTATTATTTTTGCTGGTTTAATTGGACTTGTTTTAATGATACTTATCCTTTATGTAATGTATAAAAGCAATAAAGTCAGGAAAGCTGCAAATATTAAGTTAGCTCAACAAAATAAAGAGATTGAGGAAAAAAACGCAGAATTAGAAACAGCATCTGATAAAATTGCAAAACAAAATATTAATATTACACAAAGTATTAATTATGCAAAAGGCATTCAACAAGCTATGTTACCACCTATTGAAGAACTTCAATCAATAATACCGGAATCTTTCATTCTTTTCAAACCACGGGACATTGTAAGTGGTGATTTTTACTGGTTTAAAGAAGTTGACAGCAAATCGAGTATTTACAAGGTAATGAATTTATTCAAATCTGCTTCAAAAAAAGATGACAATAAAGACAATAAAAAAGAAGAAACGGATAATCTTGATAAAAAATTCTTAATAACTGCTGTTGATTGTACCGGACATGGTGTTCCCGGAGCATTTATGTCAATGATTGGATATAATCTTTTAGATGAAATAATTGTCAAAGGTATTAACAGACCGGACTTAATACTTGAAGAGTTGCACCGTGGTGTTCGACTCGCTTTAAAACAGGATACAACAGACAATAAAGATGGTATGGATATGGCACTTTGCTCCTATAGTAAAAAAGATAATACACTCGAATATTCAGGTGCTAAAAATCCATTAGTATACATTAAAAATAATGAAGTTTTTCAAATTAAAGGTGATAAAAATGCTATTGGAGGTTCTCAAGAATCGGAAATTAAATTTGCTTCTCATAAATTAGAAATTACCGAACCAACATGGTTCTATATATTCTCTGATGGCTTTGTAGATCAGTTTGGAGGTCCTGACGGAAGAAAATTTATGATTAAAAAATTTCGCCAACTATTGTTAGAAATTCACGACCGTCCAATGGAAGAGCAGAAAGAAATTCTTGATGTAACCTTTGACGGTTGGAAAGGTTCAAATTTTAATCAAATCGACGATATTCTGGTAATTGGCTTTAAACTTGACAAATATGTAGAAAAAGAAAAAAAATAAATCTACATTTAACTTCAACAATCTTCTTCTTAAAAAAATCACATAATCACTGATCAACAAAATATGTTTAAAACATATTTTTTGAATAAAATCAAAATTTGTATTTTTTTTAAATGTATGTTTAGAAAATACTTCTAACTTTGCACCCATTATTTTAATATCGTAATATTTTGAAAAACATTAATGATAAAATCTTTGAAAACGG
>QMPG01000275.1 GCA_003648455.1 Bacteroidota bacterium | reverse complement strand
AAGCACCGTATTCTCTTCCTTTTTCTTTACTGTTTCTCTTTTTTTGAATATCACCAGGAAGGTAGCAAACATAAACTTCATGAGATTTGTCTTCATTGAAACCAGCTACTAGAAAGTTTATTTGTTCAATATTTGCATTGGCATTTTTTATATTTCCATTAGGGTCTTTAAATGAAAACTGAAGTAAGTTTTTATTCCTTGTAAACTTAATCTCACTGCAGCCTTGTTTTTGCAAATCTTGTTGAACTTTGTTCTCTATTCTTTGAAATTGCTGTTCAATGTTATATGATTCGGAAAAAGATTGGTATAGATTATTGACCACATTCTCCACGCTCATACTTTCAACGTCGTTTGATTCTATAAACTCATCTATTACAGAACTTACATTTTTCAAGATTCCATTAATCTCAATGAAAGCTAATCCTGTAATTGCAACTCCAACTCTGTTATTTATTCTAAAAAGTTTTTTTGCGGAGTCACTTCCGATTCTTGAGATTCCTTTACGATTTCTGTATGATTGTCTGCTATCTGCTGCAATCACAATTCCTTCTGGTGTTGTTGTGTTAATTACTAATGACATAATGTGTTGTTTTTAAGGTTATGCATAACGGTGGCAATATGAAAAGTTGGGCATTTTGAGACTCCAATCTTTCAAATTACTACAATATTTATTTGTTGCTAAAATGTTCATATTTACTACTTACTGCCCAATTTTTTATATTGCGTGTTGGTTGCCGTTATTATCCTTCTCAAGACTTAAATAATGCTTTCTTAAGATTAAAATATTTATTTTATTATTCTCTAGTTCAATTTTTAAATCACTTATTTGCTTTAATAAAAAGTCAAGTTTTTCAGTTTCATAAACAATGTAAACTAGAAAAGTGATTTTTCTGTCCAGATAACCTTTACTACTAAAATCTTCAAGTTGTTTTGCCATTAATTTTATTCGTTCAATTATTGACGAACTCATTGAAATGCTCTTCACATACTTAATTTCAATAAAAATCACTTCATCATTTTTGGTAATTACTCCATCAAATTCTGCATTTTTAAGTCCTTTTATTCGGACGTTTCTTTTAACTTCAGTATTGTATGTTTTCTCTATTTCATAAAGCACCAAGTTTTCAATTTTTAGGTACTTTTCTTTGAAATCATTAAATTCCAATGATTGTGGTTTAATAAATTGTTTAATTGTTGATGTCGAAATATTTGAATCTTTAATTTTTGCAGTTTCATTATTATCAGTTTTTGATTCCTGAAATTCGGCAATGATTTTTTGGTTTTTGTCTATTGTTTCTAAGAAACTTTTATCAGCTCTAAAATCTGTTGGTGAATACAACTTTTTATGGTGTAACACAACTAGGTAGACGAAAACACCTAATACAATGATAGGGAAAGTTACTAAAAACCATATAAATATTAATCTTTCATTATCTTTTAGACTGTCTGCGGCAAAACCAAGCACTAAACTTGCAAAACCATAAATGAGCGAGATAAAAAGAGCAATTATTCCAAGTGGGTTTTTTGCTAATCCCTTTGCGTTTATCATAAAATCATTCATATTTCAGTTTCTTTTAATGGCAACCAACGGTTTGCAAATATGACCCGTAGCCGTTTGTTTGCAGGGTTTTTGTTGATTGCTTTTATGTTCATTTTACGTACCATTTTTCTTGATAACTGATAACCGGCTATGGGATATTATTTGCTGTTAGGGGCTGGGCATTCTGTTATTTCAGTTAATTCCTTGATTACTTCCAAGGATTTATGTAACAAAATTTCAAATGAATGTAAATATGTTTTGTCATCTATCCCTAATTCCTTTAGTATTTTCAAATATCCCTTACCTTTTTGATGCGCAGATCCTTTGGACCTTAATTCTTGTAATTGTCTAAAGAATTTAATGGTGTACTTTGGTTTGGGAGACGTTTTGTTCAAGAATATTTCAAGTTTTGATATTCCTTGAATTCCTTTATCTTCTATTGTGATTCTACGCGAAATCTCTTTCTCATTTAAGTAATCAATAAATACTTTTGAAAGGTTTAAAACTAGGGTGTCAAATTCAGATATGTTTTCAATTAGAGGAAGCCTAATTGTTTTTAGGCAATGTTCATCGTTTTTAGCTAATTCTTTGAATAAAGGAAAACTAAATTTTTGTTGCCATTCTGATTTAAAAATCTCAAATTCTTGTTTAAACACTAAATCAATGCTTTCTGGTGAACTTTGCATCGTTAGAAAGTCTCTTTTAAATTGAACCTTACTAATAGTGCCCTGAGGGGCAATGTTAAAACTTCTCCAGTATAGTTGTTCTTCATACGGAAGTGTAGTCCCAATATCTCCAAGATACACAGCAACCGTATCTTTTAAATTATTGTCAATTTTAAGAATCCAAGAGCCTTTGCAATATAATGCTCCATCATCTACTGTGAATTTTCTGGAATCTTGGTAATACTTCGAAAGTACATCTCGTTTGAAAAAAACTGGTGTTAAAAATTGAGGTGAATTTGGGTTTTCACCAAAGAAATTGGCTAGTTTATCAGGATTGCAAGTATGAGTTTTTATTTCACCCGATTCAAGGTCTTCGCCTATAATAAAATCACAGTGCTTTTTTGATTTAAAACTATCGGACCAGAGTATTGGTTTAAAGTCAGAAAGACTGTCAATTAATTTTTTGGCAAGTAATCTTGAATTAACTTTTTTTGCTTCCTCATCGAAATAGTCACTTTTTTGGAAAGAAATATCGTAACAGAAATCAACACCATTGTTCTCAATATAATCGGATTCGGATAGACTATGTTCAGCTAGGTTAAGTTGAGAAAAACGATAATAATCAAATTGTAATCCTAAACTCATTTTTTTTGCTGATAAAAATTCCCTCAACTGCTTAGTTCTAATCTTTATCTCATTTTCTTCTCTTTTTATGATTATACTCTCGTCTGAAGATTCATTTACAGAGATATAGCATTTAGATTTTGTGTCGTAAAACAGATTAAAGTATAAACGAAATTCTTCTATTATCTCATAGGAAGTGGGATAGATATTATTATAAAAACACTGGTAAATTAATGGCTCATAGTCCGATTCTATACCCCATCTCCGATATTTAGGTTCAATGTCAGAGTAATGAATAAATCCTGGTTTAAATGTTGTTGTGTTTAGTGACCATGCACCATGATTTAGAAATTCTTTTCTATGGTTTTCAGGAACAAGAATGCCGCAAATTGCAAACCAGTCAGTTTCAAGCCTTAAATCTTTATAAACGGTAATCCAAGTTTCTTTTCGTAAATCTTGGTTTAGCCATTCAATTATGTCTTTAAATAGTAAATCTTTCATTCTTGGTATCATATCTTTGCCTTGCCCCTAACGGTGAGTATATGAAAAGTTGCCGATTTCGAAGCACTTATTTTCCAATTTACGACAAAGTTTAATCGGGCTACAATGCTTGATTTCAGTACTATTTCGGCAATTTTTTATATACATTGTTGGCAAGCGTAATTTATTCATTCATAATCTTTTCCATAATTTCATGAAAGACTTCTGAAAAATTATCTTCTCTACGTAAATCAACAAAATACCATTCTTCAGTCATTCCAATATCACTAATTTCTGAGTATAAAGTCGCCCAAATTGTATCATTTTCTTTTAGTCCAAGTCTTGTAAATAATTCTTTCTCCTTGTCATTTAATTCAACGATTACAAACAGACCTGGGTTTTTAAGTACTGAGGCAAGAGTTGTTTCATTATTTTCAAAATCTATTTCTTTAATTAAAAAATAGTCGTCTCTAATTTCGTACTTTTTATCAGTTTTAAAGGTGACATCAAAATTGAATAAGTATGACATTGCATTTTTAACTTTAGACCGCATTTCATCCTTATTTTTAATGGTGCTTCCAACTTCTTTTGCAATTTCAGACAGAACCTCCAGTATTTCTTTTTCATTCGGCTGATTTGAAGTTCCTAAAATATCTTTCAATGTTTTCTTCAAATTGTTCAAACAAATTATCGCATCTTGTTTTAATTCATCTTTGTCTTTTGTTTTGAAGTTTTGATTGTAGTGTAAGCAGTCATTACGTTTTTTTCTAATTTCATCAAGTAAATCATATTGGTTTTGTGTTAATATAGATTCGTTCAGTTGTAGTTTTAGTCTATTGAACTGACTTACGTCAAATGTTCTTCCCCGTCTATCAACATCTTGAATATGATTATTATGACCAAGTTTCAGCGAAAGATATTTTGAAAAGTCTTCACTTGAAACTCCTATCAATGCAATACAAGAAGTGTAAAATCCAAGTTCAAAAAGGGTTTCTCCTTCTTTTATTAGTTTTATAAAGTCACTAACTTCCTTTAAGTATCCAATTTCTTCTATTTCCCATTTTCTTTCAGTAATTGAATTAACATTTTCTTCAAGCCACTTCTTTAAAACTTTCTTATAGGCTTCTTTGTCTCTTTGGACATATTTTTCTAATTCAGTTGAGTCTATTAAATCGTAATTGTATTTGTGATAATCAATGTACATGGTTTTCTGTTTTTCTTATGCTTGCCAACGGTTTGAATATGCGGCGTTTGGCATTTTGAAACGCTTCATTTTCAAATTACTAATAATTTTATTTATTGCTAATATCTTCATTTTTAGTACTATCTGCCAAATGCCGTATATTTTTTGTTAGTGGCTGCTTTTTCCTAAATCATATAATAATTTTATTCCTATTCCATATGAAATCAAATATTCTTTTGTTGATTTGTCTTCATTTCTAAATAAACTTATGTCATAATTATTATCTCTAATATCTGTATTTTCATATGAAAAAAGATTATAATTAAATTTTGGTAGAATCATTAAATTCATTTTTTCTGTAATTCTAAATCCAATACCAAATCCTAAGTCTACTGACATATTAAATTTGTTAGGAGCACTATTATTTCTTTTGTCAATATTTT
>QMPG01000274.1 GCA_003648455.1 Bacteroidota bacterium | reverse complement strand
GGTTTATACATAGAATCAGGAACAAACAATACTGTTCAAAACAACATTCTTGTTGCTAAAACGGGGAGTGATAATTATTACGCCTTAAAAACAGAGACAGGCATTACTGCAAACTCAAATTATAACACATATTACACAACAAACACTAATTTGTTTGATTATAATGGAACAGTTGATAATACAGGACCAATCGGTTCAAACGATTTGACTACAAATCCATTACTTCTTGGGAGTGGGAATTATCATTTACAATCTACTTATGGCTCTTATACCGAAGTTGCTAAGTCTCCTATATGGCCTCCAGAAGTATTAAGTGGTGGTGATTGGTCTTTGGATGCTTTAGATTCGCCAGCTATTGATGCAGGAAATCCTGCCGATGATTTTTCAAAGCAACCAAGCGGGTCATCAGCAATAAATCAGGGTGCTTATGGTAACACACCACAGGCTGCAAGAAGCCCCGGATTTCTGCCAATTGAACTGTTCTCGTTTAAAGCGGAGAGGGTTAGTTCACAAGTTGTCTTAAGATGGGAAACTGCATCGGAATATAATAATGATTACTTTACAATTGAACGATCAACAAATGCTATTGATTTTAACCCAATTGAGAAAGTTGAAGGTGCAGGAAATTCAAACAACATTTTAAATTACGAGGTTACTGATATTAATCCGTTTTCAGGTACTTCATATTACAGACTTAAACAAACAGATTTTGACGGTAAATATTCTTACAGCTATATTGTTAGTGTTAATAAAGGTAATGATAATCTTTTTGAGAAACCGTTTAATTATTATGTAAACAATCAATTTCTGTATATTAAACTAAATGAGAATTATTTTAATATGAAACTTGTAATAGCAGATATTACCGGAAGAAAACTGTTTAACAAAAATATTCCACAGCTAGTAAAATCTGAAAAGTTTAAAATTAATATTGGCAGATTAGAGCAGGGGTTTTATAATTTCATTTTATTTAACAACACTAAAAAATTTGGTGGCAAATTTATTATCAAATAATATTTGTTGTTTTTAGGGCTGTGATTTTGAAATTTATTTTGTAACTTTATAGCCATGTATTTCGTAATTAATTTAATTACAACCACATAGTACAAGGAATTTTTAAGTAACTTCCTCTCAAAAAAACTTATCTGACTTTTTAGTTTTATTAAATTATTAAAGCTATGATGAAAAAATTATTATTGTTAGTCGTTAATGTTTTTCTGATTTCTGTAACATTATTTGCACAAATACCTCCAGGATATTACGATAATGCAAGTGGAAAAACAGGAACAGCCCTACAACAGGCTTTGCATGACATAATCGATAATCACACAGTTCGATCTTATACTCAACTCTGGACTGATTTTGAAACAACAGATAAAAAAGCAACCGGTTATGTTTGGGACATGTATTCTGACAAACCTGCAAGTAGTCCTGACTATGATTATACTTTTGGTACAGATCAATGTGGCTCCTATTCAGGCGAAGGTTCTTGCTATAACCGAGAACACTCATTCCCAAAATCTTGGTTTGACGAAGGAACACCAATGTACACCGATCTTTTTCATCTCTATCCAACCGATGGGTATGTAAATGGACAAAGAGGAAATTATCCTTTTGGAGAAGTATCTTCTCCAACATGGACATCAACAAACGGAAGCAAAAAAGGACCTTGTTCTTATCCCGGATATTCGGGAACTGTATTTGAACCAATTGATGAATATAAAGGCGATTTTGCCAGAACATATTTTTATATGGCAACTCGTTACTATAACGAAGATGCTTCCTGGACAGGTTCCGATATGGTAGATGGTGCTCAACCAAAAGCATGGGCATTAAATATGTTAAAAGAATGGAACACAAATGACCCAGTAAGTCAAAAAGAGTTAGATAGAAATGAGGCAGTTTATTCAATTCAAGGAAATAGAAATCCATTTATCGACCATCCTGAATATGTAGGTGATATTTGGGGAACCACAGCTCCAAGTATTTCAAACATTGCTCATTCACCTTCAAATCCAACTTCTGCAGATGTGGTTAGTGTTTCTGCCGATATTACCGATGACGGTACAATTTCTTCAGTAACATTAAAATGGTGCACCGACGGCTCAAGTTTTAATAATAATATTACAATGTCGGTTAGCTCAGGCGATACATACACAACTAATTCTGATATTCCTGCACAAATAAACGGAACAACGGTAAGTTATAAAATTGAAGCTACTGATAACGATTCGGAAACAAGCACATCTTCAATACATGAATATACAATAGGAACATCAAGCTCCGCTAATGAAACTTTTGATAATTTTGCTGAAAGTTCGTCTTACGCAGATGGGAGTTTTACAGGTCAAGACGGCTCAACATGGACATATACACAATGTCGCGGCGATATACAAATTAACGGAGCAACTCCATGTCTTGCAAAGGACGCAACAGCAAAAGTACAATCAGGAACAATATCCGGCGGTTGCGGAACATTATCTTTCGATTATTTAAAAGCATATTCATCAGATATTGATTTGGAAGTTTATGTAAATTCAACATTAGTTACAACAATTACATCAAGTAGTACAAATGTGGAAAATTCGGGTGATATTACAGTTAATGTAGTTGGTGATTTTACTTTAAAATTTATTCAACGAACAAGCTCATCAGGTCAAGTAAGTATTGATAATATTTCATGGACAAGCTATTCGGGAAGTGGTAATACAATAGAGACTTTTGATAATTGTACCGTTGGAGCATCTTATGTTGATGATAATTTTGTTGGAGTAAATGGTATTACATGGAATTATATTCAATCAAGAGATGAAGATACTTATGGTATTGACGGTAATGGATTAATTCTTCGCGACGCTTCAAATAGTAGTAAATGTTACTCACAAACTATTTCTACAGGTATAGGAGATTTTTCCGTGCAACTGAAAAAAGCTTTTACAGGAGCAGGAAATCGGCAGGTTGAATTATTTATTAATAATGTTTCTTACGGAACATCAGCAAGTTTTGACGATACAGATACTCATACATTTACTGTTAATGATATAAATATCTCCGGTGATGTTGTTATTGATATTCGTAATATTACATCATATCAGGTTCTTATTGATAATATTTCATGGACTGATTTTACTGGAAGTGGCGGAGGCGGTTGTGCAAGTGATTTGATTATTTCGGAATATGTTGAAGGTGATTCATATAATAAATATATAGAAATTTACAATGGAACAAGCAGTAATGTTGATCTGTCAAATTACGATATTTCTTTATACAGAAATGGAAGTTCTTCTGTTGATGCTACAATTTCTTTAGGTAGTAGTGCTCTTAATCAAGGAGAAACATTTGTTATAGCTCATAGTTCAGCAAGTGGATGGACTGGTACACCAGATATTACTGATGGAGATCTTGATTTTAATGGTGATGATGTAGTAGCTTTAAGAAAAAACAATACGAATATAGATGTTATTGGAACAATTGGTTCATCAAGCACTTTTGCTGAAGACAAACAATTACAAAGGAAATCTTCAATTACGGAACCTACAACAACTTACGATGAAAACCATTGGAATATATCATCATATAGTTATTCTGATTTAGGCGAGCATGTTATGACTTGTTGCACATGTCCTGCAACACAAGCAAGTAGTTTTACATCATCATCGGTTACATCAAATTCAATGACAATTGGTTGGACAAGAGGAAACGGTAATAAAGTTCTTGTCTTGGCACACGAAGGAAGTGCTGTTGATAAAGACCCTTCAAGTGGAAGTACATATACCGGCAATACAGTTTTTGGTTCAGGCGAAGAATTAGGCACAGGAAATTATGTGATTTACGATGGTACAGGCACTTCCGTTGATATTACGGGTTTATCAGCTTTAACAACGTATTATTTTGCTGTTTATGAATATAATACAAGCGATAATTGTTATAATCAAATAGAATTAACAGGAAACGAAACAACAATAGCTGTACCCGAACCAACAAATCATGCTACAAATTTTGCAATAAGTTCATATACACACCAAGTAATACAACTAACATGGACAGATGCAAATACGGGAACTATTCCTGAAAACTATTTAATTAAGATGAGTGATGTTAGCTATGCTGATATTTCCGACCCGGTTGACGGTACAGCCGAAGTTGATGGAGCATCAACAAAAAATATTTCACAAGGAACAGAAACTTGTACTTTCTCAGGACTTAGTGCTGAAACAACATATTATTTTGAAATATTTCCATATACAAATTCAGGTTCTGACATAGATTATAAAACAGGCAGCGAACCACAGGCAAGTCAAACTACAGACGCTGCACCTGCCGGCGGTTGTGCAAGTGATTTAATTATTTCGGAATACGGTGAAGGAAGTAGCGGGAACAGTAAATATATTGAAATTTATAATGGAACAGGAAGTTCTGTTGATTTGTCAAATTATAGGCTTTCAAAAGTTGCAAATGGAGGTTCATGGGATGAAGGAATCTATACATTTACAGCGGGATCATTAGCTGATGAGGCAACTTTAGTAATAGCAAATAATAGTACCGACGTACCAAGCGCTGATGAATTTGATGTTGGATTTTGCTCTTGGAATGGAAATGATGCAGTTGGATTAGCTAAAAACTCCGGTTCTTGGTCTATAATTGATAAAATTGGAGACGAGGTAGCAGATCCGGGTACAGAATGGGATGTTGCAGGAACTGCAAATGCTACTAAAGACCATTATTTTATTAGAAAAAGTAGTATTACATCTCCTCAGACAAATTGGAGTACATCTGCCGGCACTAATACTACGAATTCAGAATGGGAAGTTTATTCCTATTCTACAGGGGCGGCTCAGTCCGGACACACAATGACATGCGGACCTGTTGACCCGCCAACAACACAAGCAAGCAGCATTACATTTTCAGATGTTACAACAAATTCATTTACAATAAATTG
>QMPG01000273.1 GCA_003648455.1 Bacteroidota bacterium | reverse complement strand
TAAACAATCTTTGCACCTAAAATTCTTCTAAATAACCCGTTATTAATTCATAATTTTATTCACAAATCTTATTCATTTCTGAATTTCTGTGTTTTATATTTTATATCGAACTCAGGTTAATACATTAATTTTTTCATTCACAATATATTCATCGTAATTCATCAATTTATCAATAATACCATTAGGGGTAAGTTCAATAACTCTGTTACAAACAGAACTGATAAACTCGTGGTCGTGAGACGACATAAAAATATTCCCAGGATATTTAATTAGATTATTGTTAAAAGCTTGAATAGATTCCAAATCAAGATGATTTGTAGGAGTATCAAGAATTAGTGCATTGGCATTTTCAAGCATCATTTTAGAAATCATGCAACGCATTTTTTCTCCACCTGATAAAACGTCGACACGTTTATAAATTTCATCTCCTGAAAACAACATTTTACCTAAGCTTCCGCGAATAAAAAATTCAGTAGTGTCGTTCGAAAATTGACAAATCCAATCTGACAGTTTCATTGTGCTTTTAAAAAATTCTGAGTTATCTAAAGGTAAGTAAGCAGTTGTAATGGTTTGTCCCCATTGATATGTGCCTACATCTGCCTTTTTATTACCGGTAATTATTTCAAAAAAAGCAGTTGTTGCTCTTGGATCTTTTGATAAGAATATAATTTTATCGTCTCTGTTAGCTGTAAATTCTATATTTTTAAACAATATTTCACCATCTATGCTTGCACTTAAATCGCTAACATCAAGAATTCGATCGCCGGCTTTGCGTTCAGGTGTGAAAATAATGCCCGGGTATTTTCTGGTTGAAGGCTTAATATCTTCAATATTAAGTTTCTCAATCATTTTTTTTCGGCTAGTTGTCTGTTTCGATTTGGCAACATTTGCACTAAATCGTGCAATAAATGCTTGAAGTTCTTTGCGTTTTTCAAGAGCCTTTTTGTTTTGCATTTGTTGTTGTCTAAGTGCTAACTGACTGCTTTGATACCAAAAGCTGTAGTTTCCGGCAAACTGTTGTATCTTTCCAAAATCAATATCAACCGTATGTGTGCTTATGGCATCGAGAAAGTGTCTGTCGTGAGAAACAACCAAAACAGTATGTTCAAAATTTGCCAAATAATTTTCTAACCAAACAACGGTTTCGAGGTCGAGGTCATTTGTTGGCTCATCGAGCAACAAATTGTCAGGATTACCAAAAAGAGCCTGAGCAAGCAGCACTCTTACTTTTTGTCGGCCGTCCATATCTCTCATTAAAGTATTATGAAATTTTTCTTTAACCCCCAATTCACTTAACAGATTTGCTGCATCACTTTCGGCATTCCATCCATTTATGTCAGCAAATTCTTCTTCTAATTCGGCTGCTTTTATTCCATCTGCATCAGAAAAATCGGGTTTAGCATATAAAGCATCTTTTTTTTGCATTATATCCCATAATTGTGTGTGGCCTTTGATAACAGTGTTGAGCACGGTATAGTCGTCAAAGGCGAAGTGGTCTTGACTTAAAACAGAAAGTCTTTCACCCTGATTCATTTTAATATTCCCTGATGTTGTTTCAATTTCTCCCGAAATTGCTTTTAGAAATGTTGATTTTCCTGCTCCGTTTGCTCCAATAATTCCATAGCAGTTGCCTGCTGTAAATTTTAAATTTACGTCCTGAAACAATACTCTCTTGCCAAATTGAATTTTTACGTCTGATACTGTAATCATTAATTATATTATTTATGCTTTGATTGATTATAAAAAAAAGAGTGCAAAGGTATACATAATATTGCATTTATTTCAGGAACATTTGGTAAAGAAGTTAATGATTAAGAAATAATAAATTACAACTGAATTAGGTTTTAACACAAATCAAGAACAAAAAATCAAAACGTATCAACCTGTAAAACAATTGCTTATGACTTTTGATTTGCAAGTTTAGTTAAAAATTATTGGTGATATAGTTTCTTCTTATTATATACAACAGCTTTTTATTGAAAAAAGAAGAAGCTAAAATTTAAAATTCTGAAAAAAGAATTCTTAAAAAAATAAATATTCCGGAAATTAATCAAAAAAAATTACTGAAAACTGAGATTAAAACTCGTTACAAAAACAAAAATTATTAAAATTACATACGGACTCTAATCATCTTCATAAACAGCAATCCGCTACATTTGATTAATTCAACATTGAAGATAAAAATTGTAGCAGACCTTGCTCTACAGCACTTTTATATTCTTAGGTGTTAGTGGCGTTTTTTACACAGTATTTAATTAATTATTAAAGAAATTTTTGTAATTCTCCTTCTACTAAATTACCCATATCTTACTGATATATAATTAATTTCATTTTTGTATTTATAAAATTTTCAATTTTTTCAAACTATCTATAATGTCATCAATTCTCATAGGTTTTTTAATGTAATCATTAAAAACAACATTGCTATCTATATCTTGAATTTCTGATTTTACGTACGAAGAAAGAGCAATGATGATAGCAGAGGAGTATTTTTTTCGAATCTCTTTATTTACTTCAATCCCATTCTTTTTTGGTAAGTCTATATCCAATAAAATAAAATCATATTCTTTTTCTAAACCTTTAACAACTGCTTCTTCACCATTGTTGGCAATTTCATACTTAATATCGGCTTTTTGCAATTCGCTAATTGTATTTTGCAAATTCAGAAAATTATCTTCAACCAGTAAAATATTGAATTTTCTTTCTTTAATAATATCAATTTTATTTTCGGCTTTAATTTGCTTACCTTGTGATAATGTAAACCAGAATGTAGAACCTTTGTCCGGCTGGCTTTCTACACCAATTTCACCTTTGTTTAAATTAACAAACTCCTTGCATAGTAATAAACCAAGTCCTGTACCTCTTTCCCCCATTGTTCCCGGCATACTAGTGTTTGCTCCCAACTTAAAAAGTTTCGAAATTATTTCATCAGTCATACCAACTCCACGGTCAATTACCGAAACTTTAATGCCATTATTAACTACCTCGGTTTGCAAGTTTATAGTATCCCCCTGTTTTGAAAATTTGATAGCATTCGAAATTAGATTTCGGATAACTGTATTAATCATTTGTATATCGGCATAAGCATAAACAGCATTTTCATTCTGTAAAATTAGTTTTATATCTTTTTTATCTGCACTTAACTGCAATGATAAAATAGCTTTTTTCAGTGCTTGATTTATATTAAAGTTAATCGGTACAATTTTTAATTGTTTTCTTTGTACTCTCGACCATGTTAACAATTCAAGCAATAATTCGTATGTGTTTTTAGCTGAAGCTCGAAGATGGTAATAAAAGTCCTGATCAATATCTTCTAATTTGAACGAATTTAATATATTAGCAAAATTTCCAATTGGACCTTTTAAATCGTGAGCAATAATTGAGAAAAATTTGTCTTTTTCGAGAAATGCCTGTTCTAACTCTTTGTTTATTTTTCTAATAGATCTGTTCTTAAAATAAATAACTAAAAGAATAGATGAAAAGAATAAACTAACATAGATTAACTTTTGATAATTTATTGATTGTTCTACTTTAATAGCAACCCATTTACCAACAATTGCTTTGATTTGTTCTTCGTTAATTTTATTCAATGCTTTTTGTATAATAGAGTTTAGTAATGGCTCATCATTACACGATGCAATACAAAATTGCATATCAAACTCTAAACGTCCTGCCACTTTTAAGTTAATCATACCCTCATGTTGAATCGTATAAGCAATTGGTGGCAAAATATCAACAAACCCAAACAATTTATCTTTCTCAACTTTTTCTAATCCTTCTTTTACACTTTTTACTGTAACAATATCAAGATGTTTTTGTTTTAATATATTAATAAAAGAAGAACCTTCTACTACACCAATTTTACGGTTTTTAAGATCACTACTCTCTTTAATAAAAAATTTATCTTCTTTCGTTGCAACTACAACTGCTTCGGTAATATATGGTTTCGTAAAATTCATATATTTACCACGATTTGTAGAAGATTTAATCATTGTGATAATATCACATTTTTTATTTTGTATGTTTTTTACTGTTTGTGTCCATGTTTCAGTGGGAACTAATTCTATAGGCTTATTTATGCTCTTTGAAATCATCTGTATTATATCTGCACTTACACCTTTTAATTTCCCTGTTTTATCAATTTGTTCAAATGGCATCCAATTAGGGTGTACACTTAATTTAATCGACTTTTTTTGATCAAGATATGCTTTTTCGTTTTTGGTAAGAATAAGCTCTTTGCGGATACTTGTCATTTTCCCAAGCCATTTTTCATGAAGTTTCTGTTTTTCTTTATCAGTTACACTGTGCATAGCTTTTTCTATAATACTATGTAAAACAGGGAGATCCTTTCTTACGCCTATGTATAGAGAGGGATTCAGCTTTGTATTCCTAGGCTCGATAAAATCGACAAGTTTTAGGTTATAAACCTCGTATCGTTTAACATTGTAATAAAAAATAAATGAGTTTTCGATTATGGCATCAACCTTTCGGCTTGCTAAAGCTCTAATTATTTCTTTTGATCCCGAAAGTTCAATAAGGTTAATATCTGGAAATTTCTTTTTTATATAGGGAATACTGGCATCTGCTTGATGTATTCCAACTTTTATGCCTCCTTTTAAATCATCAATACTTTGTAAATGTGTGTTATCTTCAACACTGAACAGACTAAGAGTCGTTCTTAAATATGGTTCAGTATATAATGTGAATGGCTCTCTTTTTTTATTTTTATAAAGAATGGGCATCACATCAATTTTTTTTTCTTTTAAAAGTTCAAAAAGATTTACCCATTTATAATCAGTTACAAACTCCAGTTTTAAACCAAGCTTGTCGGCTAACAATTGAATATGTTCAATACAATAGCCCGTTGGAATACCATTTTCAATATAATCAAAAGGTGGCCATGCTTCTTGATTCGCTACTCTTATAACAGTATGAGATTTTAAAAAGGTC
>QMPG01000272.1 GCA_003648455.1 Bacteroidota bacterium | reverse complement strand
TAAATTGAGCAATCAAATAATTTATTGATAGTTATTAATAAATTTTCAGTAATCTAAAACAATCAACGTAAATCAGTCCAAATTATTATGAACTTCTAAATAATACATTAGTTCATATTCAATAACTCAATCAATCAATAAATTCTTATTTCCCAATTTTTCATTTCATTTCTCAAAGCCTTAGCATCGCCTGAAACTTTATCAAGTAAAGCCCAAAATTCTTTGCCATGATTTTTGTGAACAGTATGACAAAGTTCGTGAAGAATTACATAATCGATTAAATAATCGGGCAATCTCATAAGATGAAGAGTAAAATTCAAGTTATCTATATGGGAACAGCTTCCCCACCTCGACTTAATATTTTTGATGTAAATATTATTGTATTTAAAGCCATGAATTTCAGACAATTGTTTAACTCTTTCGGGTATAAATTGTTTAGCTTCAATCCGCCAAGCTTCTTCAATAGCTTTTCTTATCATTACCTGATATTTAATATTTCTAATATCTTCGTCATCAGGATAAATAACTTTAATAATATTTTCAGATATGACTATTTGTAATGATTCTACTTCTTGAGGATAAAATTGTAGAATATGGTTTCGTGTTTTATAGTTAGTATTCTCATCAAAAATAGTAAATTTATTTTCGAGTTCCTCAATTTTTGGGATATGCTTTTGTATCCAATCTTGTTTTTTTAAGACAAATTTCTCGGCTGTTTTAAAACTCAATGATCTTGGGACTGATACATTAACTCCTTCAAATGGTTTTATTGTAATGCTAACGTTTCTTGCTTTATTACTTTTTTTTAAGCATATATCACCTACACCATTAATATGAATAATTTTAGTCTGCATGAATGATTTAAGTCTAAAAAAAGTGGGTAAGCTACTCATATCGCACCGCTCAACCATTTTACCCTTGCTTCCTTCCAGACCTGGGGGAGTTCAATAGGAGCTGGTCGTATAAGACTTACCCGTGGCAAAAGTAACAATTAATTATTTTCTTTCAAACAATTATTAAAATAAATGTATATAATATTTAAATATTAAATGCTAAAATAAACATAATCAATATAATTAATTTTTTACATTATGTTTTTTAATTGAAATAAATACAAATTAATTATATTTGTGTCTTAATCACAATAAAAAAATTATCATGCAACAAACAATAAAAGAAAACACAAATACTTTAGGTAAAAATGCAATGACCTATGGAGCTATCACCGGTTTTGCATTAGTATTAATATCATTACTATTTTATTCTTCCAATTTACAAAATTCAGGCTATCTAAATTTTATTACTTACTTAATTCTTGGTGCAGGAGTATATATTGGAACAAAAAACTTTCGTGACAAATCTCTTGGGGGATATATGAACTACTCAAAATCAGTAGGTTCCGGTGCTCTTATTTGTTTATTTTCATCTTTCATTTTAGCGTTCTATTTTTATATTCTTTATAAAGTAATTGATCCAAACGGCATACAGGTTTTAATTCAAACAATGGAAGAGAATTTAATTAATCAAGGAATGCCTGATGAGCAAATTGAAATGTTTCTTGAAATTTTAAATAAAACAATGACTCCCGGTATCATAGCCTTTGGATATGTTTTTTCAATTACATTTTATGGTACTATACTTTCTTTAATATTATCATTTTTTATTAAAAAAGTGAAAACTCAAAAGCCTTTTGATAAAGCAATGAACGAAATCGAAAATTAAAAAAAATAATGGATATATCTGTTGTAATACCTTTATATAACGAAGAAGAATCAATTGCTGAATTGGTTAATTGGATTAACAAAGTTATGAATGAGAATGATTTCTCACATGAGATTATTATTATTGATGATGGAAGTGATGATAGTTCGTGGCAAATTATTAAAAATTTAGAAACAAAAACCCCAGCTGTTAAAGGAATAAAATTTAGAAGAAACTATGGGAAATCAGCAGCCTTATTTTCAGGATTTGAAGCTGCTAAAGGCGATGTCGTTATTACTATGGATGCTGATTTACAAGACAGTCCCGATGAAATCCCTTCTTTATATAAAATGATTATTGATGATGATTATGACTTAGTTTCAGGTTGGAAGAAAAAAAGACATGACCCAATATCAAAAACAATTCCCAGCAAATTTTTCAATTTCGTGTCTCGTAAACTAACAGGAATAAAACTTCACGACTTTAACTGTGGTTTAAAAGCTTATAAAAATGAACTTGTAAAAAACATTGAAGTTTATGGTGAGATGCATCGATACATCCCAATTCTAGCTAAACAAGCAGGCTTTGATAAAATTGGAGAGAAAGTAGTACAACATTATAAAAGAAAATATGGAGTAACGAAATTTGGATTAGAACGTTTTATTAATGGTTTTCTTGACTTATTATCAATAACTTTTATCTCAAAATTCGGCAAAAGACCAATGCACTTGTTCGGAACTTTAGGCACACTTATGTTTTTTCTTGGTTTTATTGCTGCACTTTGGTTGGGTATTCATAAGCTTTATTGCTTAAGTCATGGTCTTGAAGCGGGTCTAGTTACTGATAGTCCTTATTTTTTCATCTCATTAACTACAATGATAATTGGGACCTTGCTATTTTTAGCTGGTTTTATTGCAGAATTAGTATCAAGAAATTCACCAAAAAGAAATTCTTATCAAATTGAATATTATTTAAATAATAAAAAATAAATACATTGAACAATATAATAATTGGTCCTGCTTATCCTTTACGTGGCGGTATTGCAAACTTTAACGCAGCTTTATGTAATGCCTTTTTAAAAAAGAATATTGATTCAAAAATTATTTCATTTTCGTTACAATATCCAAAAATATTGTTCCCGGGCAAAACTCAATTGGATAATGGAAATGCTCCTGAAAATATTGAAATCTCATCAGATATTAATTCAATAAACCCTTTTAACTGGTTTAAGCTTGCAAAAAAAATAGTAAAATTAAATCCCGATTATATTATTGTTGATTTCTGGATGCCCTTTATGGCTCCTGCTTTAGGAACAATTATTAGAAGAATTAAAAGAAAAAAAAATATAAAAATAATTGCTATTACTCACAATGTGGTTGCTCACGAGAGTAAATTTTACGATAAAATTCTTACTAAATATTTTATTAAATCTTGCGATGGTTTTGTTGCAATGTCGAAATCAGTATTAGAAGATATTAAGCAATTTACAACAAATCAGCATCTTAAATTTATCCCTCATCCAATTTATGATATTTTTGGCGAAAAAGTATCGAAAGACCAAGCTCTTGATTTTCTCAAATTAAAAAAAGAAGACAAACATATTTTATTTTTTGGTTTAATAAGAAAATATAAAGGGCTCGATTTGCTTTTAAAAGCAATGGGCACTGACAAAATAAAAAAACTAAACATAAAATTAATTGTTGCCGGTGAATTTTATGATTATAAATTGAAGTATGAAAAAATTATTGATGAACTCAAAATCAGAGATAATGTTATACTAAAAGATACCTATATATTAAATCAAGATGTAAAATATTATTTCTCGGTTGCCGATATTGTTGCCCAACCATATAAAACAGCAAGCCAAAGTGGAGTTACTCAAATAGCATATCATTTTGAACGACCAATGTTGGTAACCGATGTTGGTGGCTTGTCAGAAATTGTACCTGACAACAAAGTGGGTTATGTTACACAAACTACACCTGAAAGCATTGCCAATGCAATTTTTGACTTTTATGAAAACAACAAAGAAGCTGAATTTGTTGAAAACGTGAAGATTGAAAAAAACAGATTTTCTTGGAATGCAATGGTTGACGGTATTTGCGATTTAGAAAAAGAAATTAATTAAAAAACAATTCAAATTTTGTTACATGATGAAAAATTTAAAGATGAAATACGTATTAACTACATTGGCTATTTTGTTATCCAGTATTGCTTTTGCACAAGAAACCACTATTAAATTATTAGACACTAAGTATTATTATGAAAGTTCAGAATTCAAGACTTATTATAAAAGATTAGTATCCTTTAATGATACAACTTACTATGTGGAAGGACATATTTCCTTTGACAATGAAGGAAAAACCATTCAGAAATTGGATAAATTTAAGAAAAAAGTAGATTATGTGAAAATTGAAAATACAAATTATACTTCTATGCTAAAGAATTATGATAAAATGGCCTTTATTCAATTTACAAATGCTGAAGGAAATGAAGATAAAATACGAAATGTAGTAGCTCGTCTTGACAAAGAATTAATGATAGCCAATGTTGCGAGTAGCAACTACCTCAGTTTTGATAAGGGCGTCGGAATAGCAGAATATTTTTTAACAGATGCGGATGTGGCTTTTCAAAAAATATTTAATGTGTTGAAAGAGGAAAAAATGATTGATGATATACTTCTTGGTCATAGGGTATATATGGATGGCGATGATTATAATATTGAGATTTTCTATCCACTAAAGTATGAAGGAACTTTTTGGGGCTTTTAGTAAATAAGCCTTTCGGATGTCAGACATAGTGGTAAAAACCCGATTATATGGCAAAGCTATTTTACAAAAATCATTACTCAATTATTGTTTTCTGATTACAAACCATAGGATAAATCTAATCGAGTAGGCGGCTGACGGTTTAATAACCGCCAGTGCACCTCTCTCGCGTTTCGCATTTAAAACATTTGGCAAGCACGCATATTTATAAAAAAACAACAAAAACCCACAAATTATTTTTTACCTCACACAAAATTTATAAATTTACCGAAGTAATAAAAACTGTACTACAAAAACAATATTTTTTCCTACAGCTTTTTAACCCGCTTTATTCATGCAAAAACGAAGTGAATTGCATGAATTAGCGATGGATAGTGGAAAGTAAAGCGGTAAACCCCGCATTAGAAGTACCCAAATTTGGGGTTTAAAAAACCCCAAATTTGTTGGTAATTCTTAAGCGTAGAAAAATTATGAATTTTTCG
>QMPG01000271.1 GCA_003648455.1 Bacteroidota bacterium | reverse complement strand
TTTCAATTTGATTTGATGATTTGTAACAAATGTCTGAAATCCAATCTGTAGAATATTCTTTAAAAAATAATATTGTTGAATCCGAAATCCATTTTTTAATCTCTTGTTCTTTTGTTTCAAACGGCTTAAAATAATTGTCAATTATACGATTTAGACGTTTTTTTGCATCTGTATATAATTGACTTATCTTTCTTTTTTTAGATGCAGACAAGTAATATATTTTTTTCTTTTCTTTAATTTCTTTTTCAGCACTTAACTTGTTAATACTTTCAAATATTCTTTCATTGCTCATCTTAACATTAAGCACTTTATTTACTTGTTCACATATTTCTATATCCGAGAGTTGTTTCTCTGCAAGAAATAAAATCTTAACAATAATCTGACCAATTGCGTTCTTTGTTAACGACTTTGAGGTGCTATCAAGTCGTAAGTGCAAGGTTTTTAACGTTTTATCCATTTGTTGTGTTTTTTATTATACACAGAATTTCCAGGCTCTGTGTAATAAGCCGAAAAAAGGAAAAATATTTGGAAAAATTTGTAAGGAAAAATATTTGGAGTATATTTGTACTTACAAAAAAAGAAATTTGTTGTCCTTTTTAATCAACATTTTCTTTTTGACATAAAAACTAAAATTTAAGATGCTCTTTTCCTCTCACAGAAGAGCATCTCTTTTTTCAAAAATTTTTCAATATTAATTTATAGCCTGTATTTTTTTATACTTCTAAAATTTAAATTGCTATTAGATTCCAAAAACTCCTTCCTTCTAAATCTTAAAATTCAGAAGGAAAATTTCATTTATTATAAATTAAACCTGTTCTCAATTATATCTAAGCTTTTTGTCCAAATCACCCACATTTAGAAGCACCGCAACTTTGACAAATTAAGCAGCCTTCTTGGTAAATTAGGGAATCTGATCCGCAGTTTGGACAAACTTGTCCTTTTGCTTTTGTTCCGTCAGGGATATATTTTTTCAGAGCTCTTTCAACACCTGTTTTCCATGTGTTAATTGTTTCGCTGTCTAATTGCAACGAAGAAACAAGATTAACTACGTTTGGAATAGGCATTCCGTAACGAAGCACACTTGAAATAAGTTTTGCGTAATTCCAAAATTCTTTGTTGAATTTATGAGATAATCCTTCAAGCGTGGTTTTGTAACCATACTTATTTATATATTGGAAATCGTAGCGTGTGTTTCCTTCTTCGTTTTTGTTTTTGATAATCTGCCCGCTATTAATCGATTTTGGAATAGGTAATACATCGTCGTCAACTAATCCTGTAAATATTTCATAAGGTCTTCCTTCTACTAAACCAATAAAAGCAATCCATTTTTCGCTATTGTTATAAAACCTAACAATATCTGCATCAAGAGCTTTTGGTCTTTTAAGAACTTTTGAGACAACATCTTTTTCTTCTTTTTTCGATACCAATACACCGGATCTTGATCCATCGCGATAAACAGTAACTCCTTTACAACCAGACTTCCATGCTTCAAAATAAAGTTGACCTACCAAGTCTTCAGAAGCATTTTCGGGTAAATTAATTGTTACACTAATTGAATGGTCTACCCATTTTTGTATACTTCCCTGCATCTTAACCTTGTTCATCCAATCAACATCGTTTGCTGTTGCTTTGTAATAAGGAGATTTTTCAACTAATTTATTTAGTTTTTCTTTATCATAATTTTTTACTTCATCTAAATTATATCCATTAGCTTCAAGCCATGTAATAAATTTGTGATGAAAAACAGTATATTCTTCCCATGTGTCGCCTAACTCATCAGTAAAAGAAACGGTTGATTTAGAATCGTTTGGATTAACTTTACGACGACGCGTATAAACAGGCATAAAAACAGGCTCAATTCCCGATGTTGTTTGAGTCATCAAACTTGTAGTACCTGTTGGAGCAATTGTAAGAAGGGCAATATTTCTTCTTCCATATTCACACATGTCATTATATAATTGCTCGTCTTCATTTTTCAATCTAAGAATAAACGGATTGTTTTTCTCTCGTTTACTGTCATAAATAGCAAACGCACCTCTTTCTTTAGCCATGGTAACAGAAGAACGGTATGCCTCAATTGCTAATGTTTTATGCACTTCTGTTGAAAAATCAACAGCATTTTCGCTACCATAAGTTAATCCTAAAGAAGCAAGCATATCTCCTTCGGCTGTAATCCCAACACCTGTTCTTCTTCCCTCGTTTGCTTTTCTTTTAATATTTTGCCATAATTCACGTTCTGCTCTTTTTACTTCTTCTGTTTCGGGATCATTAATGATTTTTTCTAAAATGCCATCAATTTTTTCTAATTCAAGATCAATAATATCATCCATTATTCTTTGAGCAGCAGCAGTATGCTTTTTGAACAAGTCGAAATTAAATTTTGCATTTTTAGTAAATGGGTTTTCAACATAGCTGTAAAGATTAATTGCTAATAAACGGCAACTATCGTGAGGGCAAAGAGGTATTTCGCCACAAGGGTTTGTAGAAACTGTTTTATATCCTAAATCTGAATAGCAATCAGCTACAGACTCTTTAATAATTGTGTCCCAGAATAAAATTCCCGGTTCGGCAGATTTCCATGCATTATGAATAATTTTATCCCATAGTTTTCGAGCATCTATATCTTTAGTAAAAGTTGGATTTTTTGAATCAATCGGATATTTGTGAGTGTATGGTTTGTTTTCGTGAACAGCACTCATAAATTCATCGTCAATCTTAACAGAAATGTTTGCGCCGGTAATTTTTCCTTGCTCTAATTTTGCATTAATAAAATCACCTGCGTCGGGATGTTTAATTGAAACACTTAACATTAAAGCTCCTCTTCTACCATCTTGAGCAACTTCGCGTGTTGAGTTTGAATATCGTTCCATAAAAGGAACAATCCCTGTTGATGTTAATGCACTGTTTTTAACCGGACTTCCTTTAGGCCTAATGTGTGACAAATCGTGACCTACACCACCTCTTCTTTTCATTAACTGAACTTGTTCCTGATCAGTTTTTAAAATTCCACCATACGAATCAGCAGGCTTATCTTCTCCAATAACAAAACAATTTGATAAAGAAACAACTTGATTTTTATTTCCTATTCCGGACATTGGCCCTCCTTGTGGAACAATATATTTAAAGTCTTTTAAAAGATTAAAAATTGTTTCCTCATCCATTGGATTTGGATACTTTTTTTCGACCCTTGCAATTTCTTTTGCAATCCTTCGATGCATATCATTAGGATTTAATTCATAGATGCTTCCAAAAGAATCTTTCAGAGCATATTTATTAACCCAAACCCTTGCCGCCAATTCGTCTCCTTTAAAATATTCGAGCGAAGATTGAAATGCTTGATCGAAAGAATAAATTTTAATTTTTTTTGTCGTTTCTGCTTTTTTTTGTGTAATTTCTTTAGTCACCATTCTTGTTTTTTTTGTATCCGATTGATTTGATAATATATACTCTGATTTTTTTAGTAAAGATTTTTCATACGAATTTAATGACATATTTAAAATAATAAAAAAGCACTTATTAACAATTATTGCAAACACAGGCACAACAATCTAACTGTCTGTTTCTTACGCTGTGGATTGTTTTTTGGGGGAAGTGCTTTTTGGTTTTTTTCGTTCTATTTCTGTGCTAATTTTTTTTCACACTTTGTAACAATTTTGCTTGTTGCTCCAAGGTTTGAAACAATATATTTTTTTGCAATTTCTCCGGTATTTTTTATTAACATTTTACTTGTAAGAAGGGCTTTAAATTTATTTTTTAAAGAAGAGTAATTATTAATCACAAATGCTGCTTTTAAACTTACAAGTTGAACAGCCTCGTTAAATTGTTTATAATTTGTGCCAAAAAATAATGGTAGTCCAAAAGTTGCTGCTTCTAAAACATTATGAATACCCTTTCCGAATCCGCCTCCAATATATGCAATATCACCATATTTATATAAGGAAGAAAGCATGCCGATATTGTCAATGATAATTACTTGCGACTCTAAAACATTTTTTTCGTCAGCTTGAGAATATCTTATTGCTTTTTTGTTTATTGATTTTTCTATTCGTTCAATATTTTCAGTAAAAATTTCGTGAGGAGCAATAATGTATTTTAAATCATTATTATTTTCCGAATTAATAAATTTAATAAGAAGTTCCTCATCCGGTTTCCACGTGCTGCCTGCAATAATTGTTGTTTTTCCCTGCTTAAACGCCTCAATAACAGGAATGGTTTTTGCTTGTGAGGCTATTGAATAAACCCTGTCGAACCGAGTATCTCCTGTTATTTCAACATTATTAATATTAATAGAATTTAATAGCTCTTTCGATTCTTTATTTTGCACAAAAAGAAAATCAAATTTTTGCAACATCTTTCTGTAAAATCCACCATACCATTTAAAAAACAATTGATCTTTTCTGAAAATTGCTGAAAATATATAAACCGGAATTTTTTTCTTTTGCAAAACATTCAAATAGTGATACCAAAATTCATATTTCACGAAAAATACTACTTGAGGATTTATTAATTTTATAAATTTTGTGGCGTTTCTTTTTGTATCAATCGGCAAATAAAAAATATAATCTGCACCGGCATAATTTTTTCTTATTTCATATCCTGAAGGAGAAAAAAAGGTGAGTAAAATTTTATATTGTGGATGTTTTTGTTTTAATGCCTCAATAACAGGTCTTCCTTGCTCAAACTCACCCAGTGAAGCACAATGAAACCAGATAATTTGTTGACTTTTGTCAATTTGTTTATTAATGTTTTTGAAAATATTTTTTCTTCCTTTTACAAAAAATCGTGCTTTGGGATTAAAAACACACGCAAGACGAACGGAAAAAGAATATAAGCTTATTAATATATTGTAAATAAAAATCATAAAAATTTAAATAATTTAATTTCGACAAACTAATAATAATAAAATTTATTAGTCATCTTTTTATGAAGAGTAATAATCCAGCCAAACTTAAAAGCATATA
>QMPG01000270.1 GCA_003648455.1 Bacteroidota bacterium | reverse complement strand
TTCTAATTCATTTTCAACTTGCTTTATTTTTGTTATATCAGCTTCAATGGCAACAAATTTTATAATATTATTATTTTTATCCAAAATAGGTGTTAGTGTAGTTTGCACCCATATCTCACGATCATATTTTGTTTTTTTTCTTGATGTATAAACAACAGATACTTTTTGATTAATACATCTTTTAAATATTTTGAAGAAATCTGGGTTTGAGCTTGTTAGTGTTATGTTATTCCCTTTTTCTTTAAAGAATTCGCTAATTGTGTAACCATATAGACGTAAGAATCCTTCATTAACCCATTCAATTTCTCCTTTATTCCCACAAATTAGAATTGCATTATCGGTTTCTCGTGCGACAATAGATAGTTTTTCCAGTTCTTCACTTTGTGCTAAGATTTCTTCGTTTTTTTGTTCAAGTTCAATTGTTCGTATTTTTACTTTATGTTCTAAAATTTTTTTATCATGTTTAAGTTTTTTTTCTCTAAAATAAATAAAAAAGTAAATAAATAGTAATGTAGTAAATATTTCTAAAGCATAACACCATTTCGTTTTCCAAAACGGCGGTTCAATTATTATTTTTATTGAAGTTCCTTTATTATTCCAAATCCCGTCATTGTTCGAAGCTTTTACCTTAAATGTGTATTCATCCGGAGATATATTAGTATAGTTAGCAAATTTTTTATAGCCTACATAATTCCAATTTTTATCAAATCCTTCTAACATATAAGCATATTGATTTTTTTTGGGGTTAGTGTATTCTAATGCAGCAAACAAAAACGAAAAACTTGATTGCTTATAAGAAAGTGTTATTTGTTTTGTTTCAGAGATGCTTTTTTTTAAGAGAGAATTTTTTCCAATTTTAACAGATTTATTAAATATTTTAAAATCAGTTAAAACAATTGCCGGTATGTTAGGATTGTTTTTTATACTATCAGGGAAAAATGAGTTAAATCCATTAACTCCTCCAAATAATAATTCTCCTGTGCTTAATTTACAGTTAGCTCCTATATAAAATTCATTACTTTGAAGTCCGTCAGATACATCATAATTTCGAATCTCTTTAGTTTCAGGATTAAATTTTGACAATCCGCTTATTGTACTTAGCCAAAGATTATCATCATCATCTTCTAAAATGCCTAAAATGACATAATTGCTAATTGAGTGATTAGGGAAAGTGTTAAATGTTTGTGTTTTTTTGTTGAACTTGTTCAATCCTTTTGCTGTACCAATCCATAAGTTGTTTTGTTTATCTTCAAAGATTGAAAATACATCGTTGTTGCTTAATGAATGCTTGTCTTTGGGATTGTGTTTGTAATGTTTAAATGTATCAGTAGTTGGATTATATTTATCTAAGCCATCATCAGTACCAATCCATATTATTCCTAATTTATCAATGTGTAATGAGAAAATACGATTGTTGCAAATACTGTTTTTATTATTAGGATTATTTATATAATGTTTAAATATTTTTTTTTCAGGGTTAAATTTATCTAATCCATTTTCAGTGCCAATCCATAATATTCCTGTTTTATCTTCACATATAACTCTAACTACATTATCGGCAATACTATTAATATTATTTGCAATATTTATGTAATGAATAAATTTATTATTTTTTTTGTCTAATTTATTTAAACCACCACCATTGGTGCCAACCCAAATTGCATTATATTTATCAATGAAAACACTTAATATTTTATTATTTGTTAAGCTTTCCGGATTGTTATTTTCTTTTTTAAAGTATGAAAATTTACGCGTTTTTGGATTGTATTTATTTACACCTCCTCCGTTAGTGCCAATCCATATTATGCCATTTTCATCTTCAATAATTGATGTGATACGATTATTGTTAAGACTGTTTGGGTTATTTGGGTCTAATTTAAAATGTTTAAATTTTGTAGGTTTTAAGTCGAGTTTGTTTATGCCGCCGCCTCTTGTAGCAATCCAAAAAATACCTGAACGGTCAATACAGATATCTCTTACATCATTATAACTAAGGCTGTTTGGATTTTTATAATCATAAACATATTTTAAGAATTTATGAGTTTGTTTGTTAAATTTACAAAGACCTCCGAGATGTGTTCCTATCCATAAAATATTATTGTTTTTTTTATCTTGAATAATAACATTTATTTCGTTTACATAACTATAATTTTTTTTGTTTGGGTAAGGCAGATAGTTAGTAAAGATGTTTGTTTTTGGATTAAATTTATTTAACCCGTAAGATGTCCCAGCCCAAATTATCTCTGTTTTATTATCAATATAAATTGTACGTACCTTATTGTTACTTAAATTTTTATTTGATAAGTAATGTGTGAATTTGTTTGTTGCAGGGTTAAATTTATCTAATCCTCTGCTTGTGCCAATCCATAAGCAACCTGACGCATCTTCACTTATTGCCCATATTCTGTTGTTAATTAGACTATTAGTGTCGTTGGGATTGTTTTTGTAATGAATAAAAATATTTTTTTTTCTGTCAAATTTATCTAGACCTTTATCAGCTGTGCCAACCCAAAGCATTCTTTTACTATCTTCAAAAATTGTTTGAGTATTGTTTGTGCTTAAGCTATGTTTGTTAAATTTATCATGGAAATATGGTGTAAATTTTTCGGTGTGAGGATTAAATTTTATTAATCCGCCTCCCCATGTTGCCAGCCAAATTATGCCGGTTCTGTCTTGATAAATCTTACTTATATTATTTATAAATGTTAGATTGGTATCGGTGTGATTGTACTCATATTGTTTAAAACAATAACCATCGTATTTATTAAGTCCTCCTGTTTCAGTGCCAAACCACATAAACCCGTTATTGTCTTGAATTATTGAATAAACGGTGTTTTGTGATAAGCCCTCTTTTATTGTAATATGTTCAAATTCAAGCTTGTTTTTTTGTGAATATATTATTTGAGGAATTAATATAATACAAATTATTATTATGAATTTTTTAAAGAATGTCATGTTGTTTTTATTTGCAATAAAAATACAATATTTTATTTAGAATTAAATGCAAAAAATGTGAGGAATTTTATTGATTGAGATTTATTATATCGTTAATAATGCAATCTGCTTTTTCCCATGTGTCAGTAAAATTATCTAACATTATTGGTAATTCTTTTGAATCTTTAATGTTTTCAATATTTATTTCAATTTCTTTTGATGTTTCGTAAAGAGTCTTTAAACCTAAATAACTCATTTTTGGTTTTAATGTGTGAGCTGTTCTTTTAATTTGTTCCCAATTTTTTTCTTCAAAATATTTTTTTAGTGTTGAAATTTCAATTGGAATTGTATCAAGATACATTTGAAGAATTTTATTTATTTTTTGTTGGTCGTTATGATATATTCTATTCAAGAGTGATAAGTTAATAAGCTGATTTGTTTCACTCGAGCTTTGTTTATTTTCAATTTCTTTTGTTTTGTTCTGTTTAACAAACTTTTTTTGATTAGTGTATTTGCAAATTTTTTCAAATAAAATTTCAGGATCAAAAGGTTTTGAAATGTAATCGTTCATGCCGGCTTTTAGACATTTTCGTGTTTCATGGTTTAAGGCGTGTGCTGTCATAGCAACAATAGGTATGTTAAGTCCAAGTTTTTCTTTTATATATTTTGTGGTTTCAAAACCATCTAATTTTGGCATTTGAATATCCATTAACACAAGGTCGTAATTATTTTTTTTAACTTTCTCAATTGCTATTAAACCGTCTTCTGCAACATGTATGTCTATTTCTTTTTGCCAAATCTGTATTGTATCAATTACTAATTGTCTGTTTGTTTCATTATCTTCAACAATTAAAATTTTAATCTTGTTAGATAAAGTCTCGTTAAATATATTTTTTTCTTTATAGACAACTTTTTTTGATAAATCGTTGCATTTCTGAAAATTTAAAGAGAATATGAAAGTTGTCCCTTTTCCAATTTCACTCTCAATAGAAATTTCCCCATTTTGTAAATCAATTAGTTTTTTAACAATATACAACCCTAATCCTGTTCCTCCATATTCCCGAGTAGTCCATTCTTCAACCTGAGTAAAACTATTAAAAATATTTTTTTGTTGAGCTTTAGGAATCCCAATTCCTGTATCTTTCACAGCAAAATTTAAGTCAATATTGTCTGTGTTTTCATTTTTAATGCTAATGTTCACATCTATTTTGCCATTGTTTTTAGTGAATTTTACAGAGTTGCTAATTAAATTAATTAATATTTGATTTAAACGGAATGAGTCTCCAATTAAAAATTCGGGTATTTTTTTGTCGATTTTATAAGCTAAACTAATGTTTTTTTCAGATGTTGTGATTAAAAAAGTATTAACTAGATTATCAATATTTTTTTTCAGATTAAATTCTTTTTTGGATATTGAGAGTTTGTTTGCTTCAATTTTAGAGAAATCTAAAAAGTCGTTTAATATAAATTTTAAGTTTTCTCCCGATGTTTTAATGTTTTGCACGAAATCTGCTTGGCTTTCTGAAAGTTCTGTATTCGCAAGCAAGTTAGTGAAGCCAATTATTGCATTTAAAGGGGTACGTATTTCGTGGCTAGTGTTAGCAAGAAATATTTCTTTAAGCTTCGCATTTTTTTTAATTTTTTCTTCGGCTTCTTTTATTGGTGTTATGTCGCTATCAATTGCAACTAAATTTGTTAATACTCCATTTTCATCATAAATTGGAGTCATTGTTGTATGTATCCATAAACATTCTCCCGATTTTGAATGATTTGTTGCTTCGTACGCAATAGCTTTTTTTTCATTTATGCATTTGTTTATTATATTTTCAATATGCTTATTCTTACTGATTTCTCGTAGTGTTTTTCCATTTTTATCAATATACTCATTTTTTGTAAAACCGGTTAGCCTTGTGAACCCTTCATTAACCCATTCAAGATTTTTGTCTTTGTCAAAAATCATTATAGCGTTATCAGATTTGTTTACAATTTTTGATAGTTTTTTAAGTTCAAAATTCTGTTTTTCAACAATGGCTCT
>QMPG01000269.1 GCA_003648455.1 Bacteroidota bacterium | reverse complement strand
AATTAGGAAATAATATATTAGGAACAAAATTTAATTTTAAATTACATATCAAAGAAGGTGCAGGAGCATTTGTTTGCGGTGAAGAAACAGCTTTAATAGCATCTGTTGAAGGCAAACGCGGTATGCCACGAAAAAGACCACCATTTCCTGCCGAAGCAGGATTATGGGACAAACCTACCAATATTAACAATGTAGAAACTTTTGCAAATGTGCCTTGGATTATTCTTAATGGTTCAAAAGAATTTACAAAATACGGCACTGAAAAAAGTAAAGGAACAAAAGTTTTTGCTTTAGCAGGAAAAGTAAAACACTCAGGTCTTGTTGAAGTTCCAATGGGTGTAACTTTGCGTGATATAATATTTAAAATAGGCGGTGGAATAAAAGACGGCAAGAAATTTAAAGCCGTTCAGTTAGGAGGTCCTTCCGGTGGTTGCATACCCGAGAATTTGCTCGACACAATTGTTGATTATGATTCAATAACAGCTACAGGTGCAATTATGGGTTCAGGCGGTATGATTGTTATGGATGAAACAACATGTATGGTTGACCTTGCACGTTTCTTCCTTGACTTTGTTCAAAAAGAATCTTGCGGAAAATGTACATTCTGCCGTGTTGGCACTAAACGCATGCTCGAAATACTTACCCGCATAACCGAAGGAAACGGTAAAGAAGGTGATATTGAAAAACTCGAAGAACTAGCCTACCAAATAAAAGACAACTCTCTTTGTGGTTTAGGACAAACTGCTCCTAATCCTGTGTTGACAACCATAAAATATTTTAGAGACGAATATGAAGCTCACATTAAAGAAAAACGCTGTCCTGCAAAGAGTTGCAAGAAACTTATTACTTATGAAATTGACCCTGAAAAATGTACAGGATGTACAATTTGTGCTCGCAACTGTCCTGTAAACGCAATATCAGGTGAAAGAAAAAGCCCTCATTATATTGATCAAAACATTTGTATTAAATGTGGTGTATGCTTTTCAAAATGTAAATTTGATGCAATAAAATTATATTAAAAATAAATACTGATTTAAACTCATTATATAAAAATGAACGATATTACTGTAACACTTAACGGAAAAAAAGTAAAAGGCAATAAAGGCGAAACTATTTTAAAACTTGCCAGAAGAAACGGAATTGAGATACCTACTCTTTGCAATGACCCACGATTAGAACCTTATTCTTCATGTTTTGTTTGTGTTGTTCAAGTTAAAGGTATGAGAGGAATGCAACCTTCATGTTCTACAAAAATTAGTGAAGGAATGGAGATTGAGACAAATAATGAGAAAGTTTATAAAGCCAGAAAATCAGCTTTAGAATTACTTCTCAGTAATCATTACGCCGATTGCTTATCGCCTTGTACCCAAGCTTGCCCTGCAGGAGTTGATATTCAGGGATATATTGCTTTAATTGAGAAACGAATGTTTAGCGAAGCTATTGCTCTAATTAAAGAAAGTAACCCTTTACCTGCAATTTGCGGTAGAGTATGTGTCAGACCATGCGAAGCTGCATGTCGTAGAAACTTATTAGACGAAGGCACAGGTGTTGGCATTGATTATATGAAACGTTTTGCAGCTGATTATGACTTAAAATCAGACTCAAGATATATTCCTGAAGTAAAAGAACCGACAGGCAAAAAAATTGCTGTTATTGGTGCCGGTCCCGGAGGTGTTTCAAGTGCTTTCTTTTTGCAAAAAGAAGGTCATCATTGCGATGTTTTTGAAGCAAATCCTAAACCCGGCGGTTGGCTCCGTTACGGTATTCCCGAATATCGTTTACCCAACGATATTTTACAAAAAGAGATTGACGAAATAACGGATTTAGGGGCAAATATTTTTTGCAATAAAAAACTTGGAGAAAATATCAGTTATAAAGAATTAAAAAACAATTACGATGCTGTAATATTAACCATTGGTTCTCAAAAAGGCTCATCAATTGGTTGTGAAGGCGACGATGCAAAAAATGTCTTCTCCGGAATAGATTTCTTAAGAAATATGGAAATAACCGGAAAAAAAGCTGATTTCTCAGGCAAAAAAGTTGCTGTCGTGGGTGGTGGTAACACAGCCATGGATTGTTGCAGAACCTCTGTTCGTTGTGGTGCCGAAAAAACTTATATTATATATCGACGTACTGAAAAAGAAATGCCTGCCAATCCTATTGAGATACACGAATCAAAACTTGAAGGCGTTGAATACCTTTTCTTAACAAATCCTAAAAATGTTAATAAAGATGAGAATGGAGCCTTAAAATCATTAACTTGCTTGAAAATGGAATTGGGAGAACCTGATGCATCAGGACGAAGAAGACCTATGCCAATTGAAGGTTCTGAATTTGAAATTGAGCTTGATTATGTTCTCGCTGCAATAGGGCAAAAAACAAATGTTGATTTTATCGACGACATCAACAATAATTCAGATAATAATCAGCTGAAACTTGATAGAAGAGGAAATATTTCTGCTAATCCCGAAACTCTTCAAACAGATATTGAATCAATTTTTGCTGCCGGTGACGGCGTAACAGGTCCTGCAACAATTATTGAAGCAATTGCTCAAGCTAAAATTGCTGCACATTCTTGTCATCAATATGTTATGGGATTACCTGTTTCACCTATCCACAAAGAATTTGTAAGTAAAAAAGATAATTTTAAGAAACAAGTACCTGAAGATTATATTGGCAAATTCACAAATCAGAAACGTGAAGAGATGCCTACTATCCCACCCGACAACCGTATAAACTTTAAAGAAGTAGAATTAGGTTATGATAATGAAGATGTTGCCGTTCACGAAGCACAACGATGTTTAGAATGTGGTTGTACAGAATATTTCACCTGCGATTTAAGGAAATACGCTACTGAATATGATGTTGACCAAACAAAATTTACAGGTTCTTTCAACGAATATAATGTTGATTTTGCTCATCCTTTTATTGAGATTGATAACAATAAATGTATCTTATGTTCTCGATGTATTAGAACTTGTAGCGATATTGTCGGAGCTAATGCTCTTGGTTTAGTCAACAGAGGTTTTGATACTTTTGTGGCTCCTAATATGGTAAATTCTTTAACAGAAACAAATTGTGAATCGTGTGGAATGTGTATTGACGTTTGTCCTACAGGTGCTATTACAGAAAATGTACCGTTTAAACCCGGTCCTCTAAAACTCAGTAATTTAGATACCATTTGTAATTATTGCTCTGTTGGTTGCTCAATTTCTGTAAATCATAATAATGGATTTATAATGCAAGTTACAGGTCGTAAAGGATTAATAAATGATGATGAAGCTATTTGTAAATACCCGAAATTCGGATATCATTATCTTAACTCACGAAATAGAATTACCAAACCTTTGGTTAAAATTAACGATGAATTTAAAGAGATAAGTTTCAGTGAAGCTTATGACATAATAAAAAATAAAATTAACAACGTTTCTTCTGATGAAAATTCTTTCTTTGCAGGTGCTCGTCTCTCAAATGAAGAAATGTATCTAATACAAAAATTTGCTCGTGCTGCTGTTAAAACAAATAATGTTGACAGTTTCCATTATTTAGACAGAGGAACAGGCTATTTTAACAACTCAATGGCTAATGTTAATTTTGAACAAATTAAACAAGCAAGCAAAATTTATTTAATCGGTTCTGAAATTAATGATGACAATGCTGTTGTAGGATTTATGATTAATCATACAATGGTAAAAAACAATATACCGGTTGAGTTAGTTACTGTTCACCCGGACAGTAGCATGAAACACAAAGTAAGCGAAGTATTGAACATAAAATCATATTATCATTTTATTAAAGCTGTTAATCATTATCTGATTTCAAACAACATGCATAATCAATTATTTATTAATGATTTATGCGAAGACTACGAAACATATAAAACCAGTTTGTTAAACGAAAATTTCGATGCTCTTGTTACTGATTCGGGCGTTTGCTGTAAAGATAAAATTATTGAGTTTGCAAAAGATTATAACAATCAGATGAATGCAATAATTGTATTTTCCGAAAAAGAAATATCTGCTAATGCAAGCCTTGAGTTATTTAATCTTTCGATGATTACAGGAAAGTTAGGGAAAACTGCAAGTGGTTTGATTTCCTTAAAAGAAAAAAACAACTCACAAGGATTGATTGACATGGGTATTAACCCGAATATTGGAGTTGGTTATCAACCAATATCTGAGCAATCGTTAATAAACAAAGAAAAAGAAACTTGGCATGTTAGTGAACTGCCTTCAAACTCACTAAACCAAAAAGATTTGCTCGAAAAAGGCAAGATAAAAAATCTATTCATTTTTGGCGAAGACCCTGTTGGTTGTGCTTTTGATAAAAACCAAATTACTAAGCGGTTGTCAAAATCTGATTTTATTGTGCTTAGTGAAAGTTTTATGAGTGAGACAGCAAATCTGGCAGATTTAATTTTACCTGCATCGTTTACTATTGAAACCGAAGGAAGCTTTACTAACACACAAAGATTTATTCAACAGTTTACAAAACAAACTGAATCTAAAGTTGAAAGAACTCTAATAGAGCAACTATCCGATTTACTAAACAAATTTGGAATTGAACAATCGGTATCAGCCAATGATATTATGATGGAAACTGTTTCGTTATTTCCAAATAAAGAAGAAAAAATCAGCTATAAGTTTCACACAACAGATAATGACAACTTTAACAGAATGTTTGATTATGGTTGTGATTATTTAAATAAAAAATTTATGGATAGTTTTAATAAGGCTTTTGAAGAATAATTAAAATACAAACTTGAATCTACTTTAAAGAGCAGAAAAAATACGTCTTTGCTAAGAATGAAGCTGTCTATGGCTTTGTAACTCAACATATTGAGATTGCTTTTTCGCCGATTGACAGATTATAATAACGAAAACTTTTTTAGTGTAGTCTCAATATTTTATTTTATAAATTCTGTTTATCTATCTATATTTTTAGATAAACGTAATGTTCTTTAAAAAAACACACAAAAATAATGGATATAAACGGAATAGTCCGTTTATACTAATGTT
>QMPG01000268.1 GCA_003648455.1 Bacteroidota bacterium | reverse complement strand
TGAAATAATTGATTTATAATTTTCTATATACTGATCTAAAAAATTTTTGTTCTTTTCTAAAAATTTTTTAACATTTCCTTTTTTGTCAAAAACATCATTATATCTAAAATCATATTTTTGTTGCTTTTTATCAATATTCGGAAAAATTTTTTCTAAAACTAAATCAAAAAAAGTATCTTTTTCGTTTTCTGAAAAAGTAGAAATAAATTCCGATTCGCAATCGGTACTTTGAGAAACCTTTTTTAATTTTTTAATGAAATCATTTTTTGCTACCTCTAATTCTTTATATATCTTATCGTATTTAATCTTTAATTCTTTTTTAACGACAAGTGTTGATATTTTATCAACATTAAAATCACTCTCATTATATGGCTCAATAACAAAGATTTCTTCAGCGGGTATATTTTGTTGGTTTTCATCTTGCACAGTACAAATTGTTTTCCTGTCTTGAAAAACTAAATCTTGTGGTTTATCTCCTTTGCTTAAATCTTTAAAACTTTTTGCAAAAGATGTTTTCATTGTTCCGTTTGGTGCATAAATTGCAAAAACATTTTTTGATGAAAAATCAAACTTTGTTTCAAGCCTTGCAATTCCGTAACAATATTCAAATTTGATTTTAACTTTATTCATATTTAAATCCAAAATTATAGCGTATTGTAAAGCATTTGATTATTTTCTAAATACTCCAGAAATTCCTCAATCGTTTTTGGAGAAATAAATAGATTTTCTGTCTGCTTTACATAATCGATCTGCTTTGCAGAATCACTAAAAATACTTGGTGCAACAAAATAGCACATTGAATTTTCTGCTTTTTTGCTAAACTCTGTTAGGTGCCTACTGATAGGCCATACTTCCATCATGGTTTGAGTGCGCCCCTCAGACATTGTTACCTCAATCAAAATTCCGTTCATATCTTCAAAACACTCAATGTCGCCAGTATTCCCAACACCGCCAGCAGTCGATGTGGGAATACCCTCGTCATCAACGGGATAATTTGGAATTACTTTTACATTAGGAAATTTTGATTTGACGGCTAATGCTGTCAGAAACTCAAGTCGTATAGGATTTGAAAGATACTTCAAAGTTTCGTCCTTTGTTAATCGCTTGCTTGATAAATTCATCAATTCTACTTTTATTGTGTCCCAAGCATAAACATCAATCCACTTTGCCAAGAACTTATCTTGCTCGGAAATAGAAATGGTTTTGGGCTCAAACGAAATAAGGTTTTCATCGATTGTTGAAATGTATTCAAAATAACTTTCCTCTGTATCGTATTTTTTATAATCAGAGTAATTTTCCAAAACATAATCGACTTTTGCCTGTTCGTTTTTGTTGATATCGATGAATCTACCACCACCACGCAAAGAAATAAGGCCGGTTAACCGCATTTTACGGATAAATTCATCTGGATAATCAACCATGATAGATTTGTCATCTCGAACAATATCCTTTCCTTCCATAATTTCATCTCGGCAAATTTCAGCGATAACTTCCCAGCTTGGAGAATATCCAAAATCTTCACGCAACTTCTTAATTCTCTGATACAGTGCTTCTGCATTATTGTCTTTCCAATAAATTATCAAAGGTAATTCCAGTTTTGATATTCCAGCATCGTTGCATTCTTCATCGGCATTTAGTTTTGCAATCACTTGAAGCAGTAAAACCAAAGGCACATTTTCATTTAATACTCTGCGGAAAGGGCTGTTACTCTGATATTTAACAAAAGCATTTAAAAATGCTTGCTGTTCAAATTCTGGATGTTCACTATCGACAAGCTTAGGCATTTTAAGAAACAAGAAAAATATCCAACAACTTTTGTAATTTTGTATCGTAATGCAACTCAAATAATTCTTTCTTCCCGTTCACAGATCGTTCAGTTATAAAAACTCTGTCATTCAGATTTATCTTGTGTTCCTGGTAAGGTAACTCTTCAAATTTGAGCGAACCGGAAACCGCCCAAATTCCTCGTTCAACTTTTCTGCAAAGATTTTCAGCTACTTTTTGTAAACCTTTCATTTGTGAATTCATGATTGAAATATGTTGTGCCATGTTTTTTAAAAAATTAACGACCTTGATAATTTTTACCTTTTTCAGTTAATGAATAAAATCCTTTCTTGTCTTTTGATCGTATAAATAGATGCATATTTATACCACTTTTACTCTCATCTTCATGATGGTTAAGTTCACCACGGACAGTGTTTCGAAAAGTATCCATTTTGAAATGTAAATTTTCATTTTCGGCAACAATTTTCTCCAATTCCCCATAAAGTTCTGACAAAGAAACAAATTCTTGTCCGTTTGCTTGTTTCTTTTTGATAACGTCAATAATTAATGCTTTTAAAGACGGAACAGTCCCAGGTAAAAATTCCTCTTTGTTTTGAATTTGCTTGATAACTCTTTGCAATCCCTTATCTTTGCTTGCTACGTCTTCATTTTTCAAAAATGCACGGTAAACATCAGAATACCCAGCCAAATATTCTTCGTCAGGAGAAAAAACAGAATCTGTAAATTTTACAGAATTATAAATCGCCTGTAATTGTGAAAAGTAAAGTGGCTTTGTTTCTTTAAAGATCGTATTGACCTCAAAATTTGAAATCAAACCTCCTTGCGTAAGATTCGTGCTGCCAACTATTCCCGTTGTCTCCCGTCCTTTTTCAAAGAGATAAATCTTTGGATGAAAAACAATGTCAGTTTTATTCTTACCCTTATCGCCAAAACAATAAAATTTTGTTTTTGGATATTGTTTTTTAAGATTTACAAAATAGTGAATTGACTGTGGATCAGTCGTTTTAAAATCAAGCCCGGCAATCAATTCAACATTTCCACCGTTATCTAAACATTGCAGTAAAGCTTTTTCAATAACTTTTACGCCTGAATACTTCAAAAAAGCAACGGCAATTTGCACACTATTAGCACTTTGCAATTCTTGATTGATAACATTGCCGACAGGGTAGTTTAAATTTGAAAGAAGTTGTATAGACATGATTCATTTTTGGTTATTTTTTATCTAAAATATTTTTAGGATTTTGCAACTCCTTTGCATTTTTTGAAGAAATAACACTTTTTCCTGTTTGTTTTTCTATAACTTTTCTTGCTTGTTTCGCCGCTTCTCCACCTTTTTTGGCAACTTTTTTGTTCGCAGACAATCCTTTTGGTTTTTGTTTTTTTGAAATTTCTGTTGTTGAAGCTTCCGCTAACATATTCAAAACTAATTCAAGGTTTGTCATATTGTCTCTTAGATTTTGTTTCTTCAAATTCTTAAATTGTTTGTATAACTTCACTGATTTTCCAGACCACGCTTTTGTTATTTCATCTGTTAGAATCGCATATTCCAAACCTTCTTTCATACCCCTTTCTTTCCATTCATCAGTTAATTCCTTTCTAATCTCAATACTTTTTAAGCGTTGATTGATCCATTCTTTGGAGTAACCTTTTTTCAAATAAGTCTGCATCGCTCTGTCAAAAGCAAGTTCTGGATCTTCAGTTTCTTCAATCCTTTCGTAGCCAACCTTAGCAAGCCATAATTTAAAAGGCTCTGCTTTTGGCGAAGGAATAGATTAAATAACACGTAATAAATCTTGAGTGGAAAAACAATCAGTAGTATATTTTTTCCCGTCAGAAGCTATTAATTTCAGTTGTACGATTTTTTCGTACACCTCACTTCCTTCTTTTTTTAATTTGTTTTTCAAATCGCTCCAATATCTCTTTGGTATTGTAGAATCCGTTAAAATTTCAATTACATCAATAATAGAAAAATACCAAAGTTCATTTTCATTGTCCCAATGACGACGAACTTGTTTTTGATTAAACAAAACTATTGAATTATCTTTTTTCATATTTTTATCTAATTAAATTTAAAATTTTTCATCACAACACCAGTTCCAGCAAAAATGTCCGTAAATGACTTTCCATTACATTCTTTATCAAGAATTGAAAAAATCCACTCTATCAACTTATATTTATTGCCGATGTATCGGCGATTTTGTAATTGAAAATAATTTTCTTTTACTTGAGGAACATGAAAATAGGTTTCTTGGATTTTTTCCGCACTAATTTCATAAGATGGTTTTTCAATCTTCAACAAATCAAAAAGTGTCCCTTGCATTCCATCTGCAACATAATCAAAACCTTTGTTTTGATTTTTTAACTTTTCATAAAAACTATAGTCTCCTTTTTCTGAGATAATAACAAAATCAATAACAGGAATCCCCATTATTTCTCCCGCTTGTGCGATTTTTTCAACAATCTCAATATCTTTCTCACTTGGCGATGAATCACCAGACGGATGATTGTGTACCAAAATCACACTAGCGGCATTGAGTTCTGTTGCAGGATAAAAAATTTCTCTCGGATGAAGTAATGTTTTGTCGGCAAGCCCAACGCTCACCACTTCTTTTTTTAACAAAACATTTCGTGCGTTAAGATATAAACAAACGAGATGTTCTTTTTTTCTTGCTTCGCAAATCATAAGTCAATGATGCAACATCTTGAGAATTTTTAATTACAACTTCGTTTGTTTGGTCATCTGCATAAAATCTTTTTACTAGAGAAATTGCTGATGCAATTTGTAGAGCTTTGGCTTCGCCAATTCCTGCAACACCTTTCAGGTCATCAACTGTAATATTCAAAAAGTTTTTACCAAATTTCTTGATGATTTGTTGTGAAAGTTGTTGAACATTTTTCCCCTTAATTCCACTTCCTAGCAAGATTGCCAAAAGATCACTTTTTGAAAGTGCTTCGGGACCTTTTTTGAGAAATTTTTCTCTTGGTCTATCAACTTTTGGGATGTCTTTAATCTTTGTCATACTTATTTTATTAAATCCTCAATGCTAACCCCCAATGCTTTGGCGATTTGCGCCATAACCATAACGGATGGTTTCTTGATTACGCTACTTTCAATCTTTGTCAGGGTAGTGTATTTAACGCCAGACTTTTGCGCAAACTCTTCTTGCGACAACCCGAGCTTGTTGCGTAGCTTTTTTATATTTTTCCCGATGTCTTTTCCTTTTGTCATAATTTCAATAATTTGATAGTATTAAACTGATGTAATATACTTT
>QMPG01000267.1 GCA_003648455.1 Bacteroidota bacterium | reverse complement strand
ATTATTTTCAAAATAAAGATTTTTATATTTGGGTTCAACAGAAAAAACATATTCATTTTTTTCCCCAAAACGTGCATTATGTAAGACAAAACTTGTGTCATATGGATTAATATATGCAATTTGTTGGCAACTATCATAGCTAATTTTTTGTGTTATCTTAATGTGACCAATTGCATTACAATATTTGCTTTTATTCCAGTGCAATTTATATTCATTAAATTTATTTGCGTTAAATTTCAATTCAGGGAGATCCCTGTCAAGATCAATACTCTTCCAATAATGTAATTTGTCAGCTCCTGTATTAATTTTTATATTATAACTTTCTCCTTCACCAACATAAGCACTATCTGTAAAATAAGGTTTATTAGTTTTGCCAATTTTATAGAAGCCCCTATAAATAACATATTCTAAAAAATCGGCAGATTTGCATTCCGTCCAGCTTAATTTTAAAAACCCATTTTCATTTTCTGCTTTTATCTGTGGGCAAATAGGTTTAAACACATAAATTTTCCATTCATTAGAGAAAACAAAAGATTCATATCCTAATTCATCACCAATGCTTCCGCTTCCGGATTTTGTATATATTTCTATAACCAAGCTGTGAATTCCGGGAGAAAACTCTGTAGGGGAAATTGTAATATTTCCGGAATTATCTGTAAAAAATTTTTGCTCAGTGCTATCAATTAGAAACCTTATTCCTTTTATTTTTTGGAAACTACTTTTAAAACTAAATATAATTGTTTGACTCCAATAAAGGAATACAGTGTCTTCATTAAGGGTTAAATTAACCGTCTGTATTTCAGGTGGTTCTGGGTTCTCGTTTGTTTCTGGTTCAAAAGTGCCGATTGGCTGGTACTCACAGGAAAATAAAAAAATAAAAAGCGATGACAATATTAACAATTTGTATTTTAGTTTAAAAAGATTCTTTAACATAATTACCAAATTTATTTGTCTGTTCTTTAATGCGTTTATTCGTTCTTTTTTACAATATTGCAGACATAACCGCCCTTAACGGTTTTATAACCATATAATTCCGCTTTTTTCCAACATGTTTTTATTAATCGAAAAGTGTACCAATTGAACGATAAAAATACAATTATTTATCCAAAAAAGTGTTTGTCAGTTTAATTTTTTTTCTGCAGTTTTTTTAGACTTGCTAAAATTTCTACCTAAACAACTCGAATTTTAAATTGATCTAATAAAAACACGCTTAAAGTGTAAATTAATGCACCTCATTAATCTTTACCTTATATCCCCTCCATCCATAATAGAATAAATATATGTAAGAAATCATTGGAACAAAAAATGAATAATGATAGCCGTTAAAAATGTCGGCAAAAAATCCCTGAATAAATGGCAATATTGCACCGCCTAAAACCATCATTACCAATAAAGAAGACGCTTGTCCTGTATATTCTCCCAAATCTTTAATCGCTAATGTGAAAATATTTGACCACATAATTGAATTAAAAATACCAATTCCAACAAGACACCATAATGAAACATAACTGTTTGTAAGCATTGTTATTGAAAGCAGACCTATAATTATTAACGCAAATATTTTAAGTGTAGATTCTGCTTTTGATTTTCCGAGTAAGAAGGCTAAGAGATTAATAACTATGAAAATAATATATGGCGCTATTTGAGAAAATTTCATTCCGTTTTCGAGGAAAAGAATAAAATATATTCCAAAGAATGTTAAAAAAGCAGTTGCCAACATCATTAAATATTTTTTGTTTGAATTTTTGTTGCTGCTTAAAGAGATTGCACCGAGGAATCGTCCAATCATAGCACCACCCCAGTATAGGGCTAAAAATGTTTTTGCATCCATCTCTGCCAGACCAAGCAATTCGTGAGAGAAATTAATAATTACACTTCCAACACTCACCTCGCCGCCAACATAGAAGAAAATTGCAAACATACCCAAAACCAAATGACGATATCGTAAAGCTCCCGCGCCTTTAGTTGCTTTTTCTCCCGAAACAATTTGTGGTAGTTTTATAAAATAAAAAAGTATTGCCAGAAGAAAAAACACACCGGCAAAAATTAAATATGGCATTTGAACACCAAATTTTGAAATTTCGGCGCCGCCTTCTGTTAATATTGGCGTACCCAGTTTGTTAAGTAATGGTAAGCCGATTTTCGAAAAATAATGAAAAACCAGATATCCGCCCAAGATAGGAGCAACGGTTGTACCAAGAGAATTAAACCCCTGCGAAAGGTTTAGTCTGCCCGAAGCGGTTTCTGGACTGCCAAGCCTAGCCACATATGGGTTTGCCGCAATTTGTAGAATTGTAAACCCTAATCCTAAAATGAATAATGCGGTTAAGAATAAACCGTAAATCTTTAATTCGGCAGCCGGGTAAAACGAAATACACGCCAAAGCCGAAAGCAACAAGCCAATTATTATACTTTTTTTGTATCCAATTTTTCCAATAGGGTCACCAATGCGTGCAGAGAAAAGAAAATAGAATAACGAACCAATAAAATATGCAATAAAAAAAGAAAATTGCACCAACATTGATTGTGCCCGTGTTAGCTCAAATACTTTTTTTAAAAATGGAATGAGAATGTCATTCATTGATGTGATAAAACCCCACATAAAAAATAACAGGGTTATTACAGCTAAAGCCGAAGAGTTTTTTTTTGAATTTGTCATTATCGTATTGTTATTTCGTCTGTAAATATAAACAATTTATTTCCATGTCCTTTATGCCAGTCAGGACAATATTCTTTTGTTTTTGCAATAATTTTAATATATCGTGCTCTTAAGGGCTTTGTTTTTATGTGAAAATTATTTCTTACAACATTCCAATCATCTTCGGCAACAGTATTTTTTACCTTTGCTATTTCAAAATAATTTTCCCCATCAACAGAATAAGAATATTCAACACTCTCCGGCATGAAAATCCAAGAGTTTATGTCTTGTAAAAAATCTATTGAAAATTCAGAAACATTTGTTGTCTTGCCAAGGTCAACAACGGCATTTAAATCAACACCATAAAATCCTTGCCAGGCTCCTAAGCGAAAATCGTCTTTGCCAATAATTCCGTCAATCAGGGCAGAATCTCCGCTACCGGTATATTGTGGGTGAACAGGATATTTTAAATTTATATTTCTTCCTTTTGGGAATTTATATAAATTTAATTTTGTGATTTTACTTTTCAGATTTTCAGAAATTTGAGAATAATAATTTAAAGTATCTGTTTCGTTAATAGTTATTGGTTTTGTATATTCAATAAAGCCATCTTTTAACAAGCTATTTTTATGAGAAAAAAATATTTTTGAGTTTGGAACAGCTGAAAATAATTCAACTTTAACAGAATCAACAAAAATTCTGTTTTTAATATTATTATATGGGACGGGTAAAATTAAATTGTCAGTAATTTTCGATTTTGGAAAATTTTTTTCGTCAACACCATATTTTTTATTAGGTAAATCACCCATAACAAACAGCAATTCGCCGCCGGACATAATGTCTTTATAAGTGATGTGTGTTTTTGTGTAAGGCTTATTGTTTAATAAAACCGACTGAATATAATAATTTTTATCAGAAAGATTTTGTGCTTTTATTGTGAATTTTTTTCCATTCTCGAGATTTATCACAGCACTTTTAAATAGAGGTGTTCCAAAAATAAAGTCGTTGCTTCCAGGAGTTACCGGGTAAAAACCAAGCGATGAAAGAACATACCAAGCAGACATTTGCCCACAATCTTCGTTTCCGGCTAATCCATCGGGTTGCGATGTGTATAATTCATTTGCTATGCGATGAACTAATTTTTGAGTTTTCCAAGGTTTGCCAATATAATTGTATAAATATGCCATGTGGTGACTGGGTTCGTTGCCATGAGCATATTGTCCAATTAATCCTGTGATGTCAACCTGTGTTCGTCCTGCCATTTTTGTTGATGTTGAGAAAAGAAGGTCTAATTTTTTTTCGAAATTATTTTTTCCTCTATGTAGATTTATTAGCCCGCTTAAGTCTTGCGGAACATAAAAAGAATATTGCCACGAATTGGCTTCGGTAAAATTAAAATCTACTTCGGATGCATTAAAAGGATTTTTCCAAACGCCATAATATTTTGGTCGCATAAACCCGGTGCTTGGATCAAAAATATTTTTGTAAGATTGTGCTCTGCTTATAAAATATTTATAATCGTCATTTTTGCCCAGAGCTTTTGCCATTTGAGCAATGCACCAATCATCATAAGCATATTCCAATGTTTTGGATATTGATTCGCTTTCTTCTTCTGAAGGAATAAAACCATATTTTTTATATGACTTTAAACCCAATTCGTCAGACATAGCACTATGTTTCATTGCTTCAAAAGCCAGGTTTTGGTCATAATCATTAATTCCTTTTAAATAAGCATCAGCAATTACCGAAACAGAGTGATAACCAATCATGCAACCCGTGTAATTTCCTGCTAGTTCCCAAACAGGCAGTTTGCCACCATTGGTATATTGTTGCAAAAAAGTTTTAATAAAATCATTGCTTCGTTTTCTGTCAATAATGGTAAAAAGGGGATGCTCGGCACGATAAGTGTCCCAAAGCGAGAAAATAGTGTAGTTAGTAAAATTGTTTGCCTGATGAATTTTCAAATCTGTTCCACGGTATTTTCCATCAACATCCATAAACAGATTTGGGCTAAGCAGACAGTGATATAAAGCAGAATAAAAAATTTTTTTTGTTTGTTTGTCTCCTTCTACCTGAATTTTATTGAGCTCTTTTTCCCATTCGGCAGAAGCTTGGTTTTTTATCTTGTTAAAATCCCAGTCTGGAATTTCTGCGTCTAAATTTTTTCTTGCACCTTCAATGCTTACAGCAGAAATGCCAACTTTCACAAGCAGTTTTTTGCCTTCCGACATTTTACCAAAACAAATGGCTGCCTTTAAATTTTTTCCTTCAGCATATTTTTTTTTGTTTAAAATAGTGTCGTTTTTATTAATAATGAATTCTTTAATAGGCTTAGAAAAACGGGCAACAAAATAAACATATTGATGCCTTGCCCAGGAGCTTGATTCGCGAACTCCGGCTATCTCATTTTTCGAAATCTTTTTT
>QMPG01000266.1 GCA_003648455.1 Bacteroidota bacterium | reverse complement strand
GCTGGCGGTGAGCTCACGCAAGTAAACCCCGATTTAGTAATACCCAAATTTGGGGTTAATGAAATTCCCAAATTTGTTGGTATTACTTAATCGTAGAAAATTAATGAATTTTCCGGGTTAATACTTTCGGATTACAAATCCGAAAGAGCGAGAGAAAAATGTAGGTGTCTCACTTAAACAATTTTTGCACAGACAAACACCCATGTATCTTCATTTAAGAATATTTCTTTATTTTCTATCACAGCTGGCGAATCAATAACTTCTTTTTTATCATTATTTGCAAAAGCTCTACCTGCTATTAAAACTCCAACTCTATCATGCAAATCTATAATACTCTCTTGTTTATCAGATATAATTTCGCCTTTAGAAATCCATTTGTTCAGTTTCTTTTCCGACCATGTATTAAATGGGGTATTTTTTCTAAAAAGATTTTTGGTAATCTTTTGTCCTGCTATTTTCCAGAGCTTCACTCCTAATTGTTCATTTTCTCTTACAATTCTATGAACTTTAATAAATCTAATTCTTTCGGCAGTAACCGGAGACTCTGCTATTACTGTTTTAGTGCGACTCTTACCAAGCAATACCGATTGTACACCAACAATACTTCCCTGACCTAAAATTTCAGTAACTTCATCGCCGTGCATTACTTTAAGAGTTCCTCTTACAATAATATAAATGCTGTCGCCCGGCTCATTTTCTTTCATTAAAATTTCTCCAACAGTAAAAACACGACTAGAAAAATAACGCAAAATTTTATTAAATGTAATATCATCAATATCTTTTAGCCATTCTGTTTTTCGCAAAATTTCTTCAGGCTCAGGAAGTTTTATCCTTATTGTACTATCCATTAATTGCTTCATCTGTATTTCAATATTCGAAATCATTTTTGATGCTTCATCATCATTTAGTCTACCGTTCTTCTGCAATCTCTCTACAGTTCGCCTTTCATAATTAAGTAAGGACCTGCATGCCTGACGGGTTGACAAAGCATTGTAAATTTCAGGATATTTTTTTCTCAGATTTCTCAAAAAAGTAAGACCGTGAATTTTATTTTCATTAATTTCATCTTCAATCTTAGCAACATTATTTTGTCCTGCATCATCATTATCTTCAATACTTCTGCGAATACTTTCTGTTAGTTTTAATGCTTCTTCCTGAGAAACGACAAATCCTTGAGCCGATTCATAACTTATCATTAATTTATTAAAAAACATTTTAGTAACAAGTTTACCCAAAACCGGTGTTGATTGAAATTTATTCAACAACTTTGGTGTTTCCCATAATTCTTCAAGGTCTTTTCTGTCTGAAAGAGAAGTTAAGCCTTCATTATCGAGAATTTGACTTATCCCATCTGTCAAGTTACGAACTGCAGTAGCTCCAATAAGTCCATCTTTAAACTGATGCCAATAGCTGCTTTTTTCTTTTTCCAATATTCGACGGCGCATTTCTGCAATTTCTTCAATTTTAGTTTGCTGAACCTCAACATCACTTTCAAGTTTAGGAAGATACTCGTTAACAATATCCCAATCTGAATGGGACATAAAACGATCAAGCTTTATTCTATCAATAGCATTTTCAGAACTTTGTCTGAGATAATCTTTTGCATTTTTTATCATAATTGCTTTTGCCGGAGAAATTTTTGATAGTCCCAACTTATTTACAAGCCATTTCATTGTTGTGGCATTTACCAATAATGTTAATGTAACAATGCCGGCAGTTAGAAATAAAAATTGATTTTTTATTTCAGGAGAAATATATTTATCATCAACACCTGCAACAATAAGGGCAAGAGCTAAACCAATAGCTCCGCGCAAAGCTCCCCACCAAAGCACATACGCATCTTTAACTGTTAATCCATAACCGGTTTTTCGCATAAAAGGAAATAATAAAAATATTACAAGTGCACGTGCAAGGTTTATTCCAATATAAACAATAGCAAGGATTAAAAAATCGTTAGCGGTAAAAATTGTTCGTTGTGCAATTACAAGACCAACAATAATAAAAATTATAGTATTTGCAATAAAAACTGCCAGCTCCCAAAATTCATGCAAAAAATGATCAACCTCAGGACTAATTTTTGTTTTACCAACTCCTGCCATAACTAAGCCAAAAGCAACCAAACCTAAAACTCCCGACACATGTAAAAAATGCTCGGCAACAAAAAAAGTGAGATAAGCTGCAGCAATAATTACACTAATTTCAACCAATGAATCATTAAACACTCTTCTAACCCATGAAATTGTTATCCAACCCACAATTAATCCTAAAAAAACTCCACCAAAAGCAACTTTAAAAAAATCAATTATTGGAGAACTATCTGCAACTGTGCCTGTCAAACTCAAAAAGAAAACCATAAAAAACACAATTGCTGTTCCATCATTTAATAATGATTCTCCTTCAATTAAAGTTCCCAGTTTCTTACTCGCTCCCAACTCTTTTAATAATGATACAACTGCAACAGGGTCGGTCGCACTAACAACAGCTCCAAACATTAACGCAATACTCCATGTCCATTTTGTTAAGCCTATGCCGGCAATATTTAATGCCATTACCAAAGCTCCTGTAAATAGTAGAGCAATAATAATTCCGGGAACTGCTAATATTACTGCGTTAGTAACAGTCTTTTTAAATGTATGACCATCCATACCAAAAGCAGCTTCAAAAACCAATGTTGGTAAAAAAACATATAATATTAGATGCGGATCAATATGTCCTGCCCAACGAAAAGCATCCCCAATACTTGTCAAATGAGACATCTCAAACAAGCCCATTCTATTACTAACACCTAATAATATTCCAAACAAAAACAACATACCGGTATAAGGCAAAGGACTTTTTCGCAAAAAATGCCTTATTGCAGCACCAATAATTAAAGAAATAATAATGAATAATAATGCTGTCATATCACTTCCGTGATCAGAAGATTCGCTGTCTTCTTTGTGTTCTTCTTCACTCTGATTAACATTTATATCTGATTTATTTAATAAATCAGATTCATTGTCTGAACTATTTTCATTAACAATTTGTTCCTGTATTGATTTGGTTATTGTTTTAGTGTTAGTCTCAGCATTAATGTAATTAGATGATAAAAAAAGGAATAAAAAAAAGATGGGAAATAAAGGAATTGTTTTTTTCATAAGGCAAATTTTTAACTAAATATTAGAAAAAAGATTTAGTTAAAAATAATAAAATTATAGATAAAAGACAAAAGGAATTTGAATTACGACTTAGGAATTAGGGATTAAAGCTCAAATTTACAAACTTTTAACTCTATGAACTCGAAAAGCCACTAAGCGGTTAACTTTACAAAAAGACTGAAAGCTATAAATCTGTACGTCAATTTGTTATAAATCCGCTAAGTGGCTATAAATTGATAACTTTAGTTTTCGGAGTAGTCTCAAACTTTCAACTTTATGAACTCTAGTGCTTAACAGACTTCTGTTTAGAAAGCAAAATAACAAACGGGAAAGCACCAAAACCAATAATTGATATTATTCGGTAAGTAGCTTCAAGACCAAATTTATCAGCGAGCACGCCAACAAGCATAATTGTTATTGAACCGACAATGAAACTAATTGTCATATAAACGCCGTTAATAAATGCAGGTCGTTCAGCATCAAAATTTGTAATAATTGCAAGCAAAACAGGACCTGAAGCAAAAATAAAAAGGCCTAATAATATAAGGAGAATAAAGGGTAAAACAACACCTTCAGAAAAAGTAAAAAGTAACATTAAAACTGGGGCTGTAATTGATGCAATTAATAAAGTCTTTTTACTGCCAATTTTATCAGAAATTGTTCCCGATAAAAAAGTACCACCTGCACCTGCAAGCTGATATGCAGATAAAGCAATACCTCCCAACCACAAACTTCCACCTTGCAAATTCAAATAAGTTGGCAAATAATAAGTTAAGGCCGATTTTATTATTGAGATAAAAAATAAGTAAGCTGCAATTATTAAAAACACAGAAGAATATTTTTTAACAGTCTCTTTTTTCCCAAATTGTTTATTTTTATTTTGAAATTCTTTATAAACACTAATTTTTCGCAATTTAAAAAACAAAATAATTGATGCAATTATTGCAAACGGGATTAAACGATAAGCACCCTTAAATCCCCACAATGAGATAGCTGCCAAAATAACAAGAGGACCTAATGTACGTGCCAACTCACCTCCAAGCATATAAAAACTCATGCCCATTCCTGCTCTATTTCCTGATACTTTTTTCACCATAACCGGAGCAGGCACATGATATAAAGAAGCACTTATCCCCATAACAAACAACATAATTGCCAAAACAATATAAGATGAGGCAAAACCTAAAAGACTCATAATAGTTGCGGTTATTGTAGGAGCAATAATAATAAAATAACGCAAACTTACTTTATCTGCAAGTAATCCTATAAAAGGATTTGCAAGCGAAGGCAAAGTCCTTATTACTGATAATAAACTTGTTAACGAATAAGAAATACCCAAATTTTTTATTAAAATTGGTAAAACCGGAGATAAAAACGACGAATAAATATCATGTAATAAATGTGAAAACGAAACAAGTATTACATTTCCCGTTTGAAATTCATTATTTTTTGTATTATTAACTTTCAAGTCTGTATTATTAAAAATTTATTTCGTAAAGATAATTGTAAAATAAATAAAATTAGTCATATTTCATATTTCAATTTTATATTAATCCGCTTTATTCATGCAAAAACGAAGTGAATTGTATGAATAAAGTGGGTTAACTGGATTTACATGATTTTCACAAAATATAAAACATTAATTATCAACAATATAATTTTAATGAATTTATATGCATTTTTGAAAACAGGGTTTTCGGAGTGGACTCATACGTTAATTAGCAACGGCATTTATGCCATTGAATATGATAAAAAATAAACGGGCTTTAGCTCAAAATAAAATAATAACCTGAGTTCGATATAAGATATTATTTTGGCATTAATTTTTGGCTAAAGCCAAATAGATGTGTTCAATTTATACAACGGCATAAATGCCGTTGCTAATTATACAGTTTAAAACAATATTATATTTCTAAATGAACTTATGCATTTATTT
>QMPG01000265.1 GCA_003648455.1 Bacteroidota bacterium | reverse complement strand
TCTAAACAAGATTTAAAGGATCACCTGTACGATTTAAATACAGATGATCCTAATATTTATGTTGAAGCTAATAATGATAATAGTATTGGTATCTTTCAGCTCAATGGAAATCTTGCACACGAAATAATCAAAAAAATAAAACCACAAAATTTTGATGAAATTAACGCCGTTTCTGCGTTTGCAAGGCCAGGAACTTCTTCTTTTGTAGATCAATATATTGAGAATAGAGAAAAACACAAATCTCCTTATCCAAAACAAGTAGCTGATTTATTAACAGAAACTCAATCAATTTGTTTATACCAAGAACAAGCCATGGCAATCTTTAATAAGATTGGTGGTTTCTCACTTGAAGAAACAGATATGATACGTGGCCTTATGAAAAAACTTGGTAAGCTCGATAAGAAAAAATCTGACTTGGAAAAGTGGGATGTGATTATTGAGAGATTTACTAAAGGGGCTCAGGAAAATGGGATTACCATAAGGGATGCAAAAACTGTAGCCGCAGATCTTCTTAAAATGGCTTCTTACAATTTCAACAAAAGTCATTCTACAGCTTATACTTATATAGCAGCTCAAACTTTATATCTATCATATTATTTTAGAAAATACTTTTATGCGTCCGTTCTCCATTATGAGGTTGGACGCGATAAGTATCTTCTTGATAGATTACGTTCTGTTAAAGCTCAAGGATTTAATGTATTACCTCCTGATATAAACAAATCAAAAATTAGTCTTTCTCCTGTGAGTGGTGAAGGAAACTCAATTATTTTTGGACTATATGACATTAAAGGTGTTGGAGAGGTGCCAGCAACCACTATCGTAGGTCTCCAGCCATATAAATCATTTCCTGACTTCTTGATAAAAGTTTTAGGAAAAAGAGTTTCTGTGACTGTGATAAAAGCTCTTATTGGAATTGGAGCTTTTGATAATCTTTATCCTAACGGTAGAAAAAGATTATATGAGACATTTGAACTTTATTGGAAGGCAAAAGGAAGTACGAAGGTTCCAGAGAAATTAAAGTTTATATGGGAAACTTCAGAAAAAGAAACTGCTGCTCTTCCCGATATGGAAGCTTCGTTTGAAGAGTTGAGAGACTTTGAAAGAAAATATTTAGGATTTAACTTCTTTATAAATCCTTTTAAACCGAATTTTTTAGATGCAGTGGAGCAGTTAGTTAAGAAGAACTTAGCTTATGGAAACTTTCAACAGGTTCGTAGAAGCTCCGCAAAGGTTCCTGTAATTGTAAATAAAATTAAAACCCTTAATGATAGAAATGGAAAAGAAATGGCATTTCTGGAACTAGAAGATCAGATGGGAGAACTCATTAGCGTTCCTATGTTTCAGAGTTTTTGGAAAGTATTGAAAAACCGTTTTGTTGAAGGAAAAGTTCATATGGTTAATCTTTGGAAAGACGAAGATCAAGTTCTTTTTGGTCGTAAAGGTTTTGTAAAGAAGGATATGGAAATATCCAGAATGGTAAAAAGATTAGATAATATTTAGTAAAGATAAAGTTATAAGGAATTATGACTTTATGAAAGTATCAGATATATTCTTAACAGAAGCAGCATCTACAATAGAAAAAGCGTTAATTATGAGTAAACAAGGCGATTTATTTAAATCATCTAATTTTATTGACTTATATTGGAGTTGGATTAAAGGCTCTGATAACGAAAAATATGATATTTTAGTTAAAGATTTAAGATCCTTCAAAAGTGGAAAGTCTAAAAGAATAAAAAAATTAAAATTCGTAGGCAACAAAAAAGAATTAGCTATTAAATCGCTTGAAGATAAGAAAAAAGAACTTGAAAAGAAACTAAAAATTAATCCTAAAGTTAAAGACTGGAGAAGATACGAAAAAATTCGTAAGAAAGTTCAGACAGGAATGAAAGAAACAAAAGGAGAGGTTTCCTTTTCATCGGATAGAACAGCTGCTATAGCTGATATGGTTATAAAAAATAACTTTAATTGGAATTTCTTTACATCTTCTTTTTTTGGAAAAGAAGATATACAAAGATTAAAATCTTCAATTAGAATACCCTCTGGTGTTATGTCAGATCAAGACAAAGTAGAGGTAAAACTTATGCGAAATCCTCGCGTTGGACAAAAGCATAGATTTGCAGATATGATAGATTTAAGAAATAGAAGTGCTTGGAATAAATTCAAAAAGATATTAGAAAAAGACGCGGGGAGAAATCTAAAAGATACAGAAGTAACTCAAAAATATCAAAATTGGCTTAACACAACTGCTACAAAGGCGCTTTCTAATGATAATAAAAAAGCACAAGCTTTAATTAGAAAAGCGATATCAGATAATAAAGAGTTTAAAACTAATCTTGGGGATTTTAATAAAACATTTGAAGCTAATGACTACAAATTTTCATTTAAGAAAATACCTCCAAGAGCACCTTCTACAGGACTTCCTGCGGTTGGTAGAATAGAGCTTCAAATCGAAATACCCAAGTCAGCAAAAATCATAGAAGATGAATTTTTGGATTTCACGAAAGAGTTATTAAGTGGTTAAATTAAATCATCCTGTTAGGATAGACAATCAAGTTTTTACTCCGTATTTAGTACAGGGTGGAAGTGTGTATTGTATTGACAGAAAGAAAGAAACAACTATCCTTCCAGTTGAGAAATTTAAAAGTGCTAAAAAGAAAAGACATTTGGTTATTCCATTACAAGCAACCAATCCAATTGTACCAGTTGCAATTTTCAAGAAAGAAGATCCAGTTGAAGAGATCATTGTAATAAAAAAAGTAGATGAAGAATATGTTTCTGATAATAACTATAAGATAAAATTATCAGGATCAGCAATTACAGGATTTACAATAACAGAATTTATTGCACCACCTGTAGTTGATAATTCACGATATATAAGACCGACACTCGAAGATGAGTATATTTAGGAGATAGTATGAAAACATCAGATATAATCCAAGAAGAGTTAAACACTCAATATGTGAACAAGGAACTCGCAAGCCTTGATAACATTAAAAAACAATTAGATGCTAAAATCGCTGCTAACCCTATGTTATCAAAAGAATTATCAGGAACGGTTGCAGAAATTGATAAAAAAGTTAATAGTTTAAAATATGCTATTGCTGAATACTCTAAAAATAAAGCAATGGAAAGTAAAACCGGAGTTGGTACTCAAGCTAAAATACAACCTGGCGGAGCAGAAGTTGAAACAAATGCCGGCACAGCACGTGCTGTTATAAAAGCTCCTGTAAATCCAACAGATAAGATAAATCCCGCAGCTAGAACAATATAATCTTGACAATAAAAGAATAATAGTTTATAATTAACTCATAGGAGTTAACTTGAACGAGTTTTGCAAGAATTGTATAATGAGGAAAGTTCCTCTAAGCATCAAGAAAAAGTATAACGACACTTATGACAAGACATTTATTGAATGCCCAACTAGCGACCCAAAAGTTGTTGGTTGTTTAATTAAAAAAAATCTTGATATAAACTGGAATAGTTTTGCGGTTTGGTTGAACGATAATGGCAACCTTACCCAAGAAGAGGCCATGATGTTGGCACGCGCTGGTTTAATTAAAAATGGAAAAAAATAGTGTTAAAAGAAGAGGCTTCCTATGGATTGGCTAGAACTTTCATAGAGGAATATAAAAAGTTTGGGAGATATCTATTCTCAATGAAGACTGTTGATAAGTCTAAATGGTGGGTTCATTTTGAACGAGCCGCTGGTTATAGATCAATTGAAGGTTGGACACCAGAAATTCATGTCAAAAGTTGTTTTGAAAAATATGGGATAATATTACCATTTCGTCTTTTTGGAAAAACAGCAATTGAAGCTTGGGAAGAATACCATCATAGGTTCGAAGAAAAGAAAACAAACAACTTTATCGTTCAAATGCTTGATACTTACAATAGAATGAAGAAACAATATGGTGGATATAATCCAGATTTTTTTAAGGAGAATTTACTCTTAATTAAACGAGGGATATTATCTATTCATTTTCTTTCTTTATCTAAAACGTTTAGAGAACTAAATAAAGAAAAGGGTTTTTATGATACTGACATGCTTGATATCAAAAGACAGGTAGTTTGTACCAATAAAAAAGTATTTAATAAAATGAAAGAGTTATTTAAAGATGACTTTTATAGGGGAGAAACTTGAAAATATTAATAGATCATATGAACTTTTTGTTCATATCGTACCACATGGCAAGAAGACAATTAAAAGAAGAATACGGTAAGGACGAAATCCTAGCAGAAGACATGGGATTTTTTTATCACATCTTTTTTAATAAATACAATTATCTATTCAAAACCTATGGTAATCTTATTATCTGTCATGAAGGGATGGGTTCTCTTGATTGGAGACGAAGTATCTATAGTGATTACAAAAGGAATAGAGATAAATCAAAAACAGAACAATCTTATCTGGACTTAAAAAAAACTTTTCCTGTCGTAGAAGGAATTTTAGATCTTTATCCAACAAAACAAATCAAAGTTGATGGAATGGAAGCTGATGATGTGATGTATGCAATTGCAATGCACGAAGCAGCAAAAGGGGAAGAAGTTCTAGTCATTTCTACAGACAAAGATATGATACAACTTAAAAACAAGTTTGATAGTATTGATGTTTATAGTCCTATAAAAAGATTATACTATGAAAAGCAAGAAAACATTGTAATGGAAAAAGCTGTTTGTGGAGATGCCTCTGATAACATTCCTGGCCTTTATAGAGTTGGACCTAAAACTCTTGAAAAGATGCTGGTTGATAAAGATTTATGGCGAAAGAAAATGGCTAATGGAAACAAAGAAATCTACGAGAGCTTTACAAAGATTATAGATTTAAGTTTATTTCCTGCTGACAAACATGCAGAGGCCGTGAAACAATATGAAGAAATGGAATACAATTTATTTGATCCTAATCAAATAGAATTATTTTATTTTGAACAGAAACTACAAGATCATCTTACTAGATGGGGAAGCGAAGCAGGTGATATTATAGATGAATTAACAAACCAAGGAATTAAAACTAAATCATTTAATCCATTTAAGAATACAATAGTTTCTATGGAAGCTGAAGTTGATACGGATGTTGATGATTTTTTGAAGGATTTTATATAAT
>QMPG01000264.1 GCA_003648455.1 Bacteroidota bacterium | reverse complement strand
TCATTATATTAAGTTTGCATAAGGCATTTTGCCAAACTGGTCAATAAATTCATTAATCAAGTCTCTTTCAATATTTACAGGTTCATTCTTAGGTGTTTCTTTCCAACAGAATATTAAATTCTCGTGATTTTTTATTTGCCAAATATATCTGCCACCTGCGTGTCCCACATTTTTTGTTTTTCCAAAACTTAAATACTGTCCAAGTCGGGAATGTAATGTTGCTTTAACTGTTGAACCACCTGCTTTTCCGATATAAACAACTTGTGAATTTGGAACATAATTCATTTTCAATTCGCTTATTGGAACATTTGGGTCTTTCCCTTTAAAAAATCCACCAACGCCAGGATTGATAAATTCAGTATTCTTGAAATTAGGGTCAATTACAAGATAAACTCCCATTTTCTTTGGAATATCTTTTCTATTGTCCCATAATTCTTTTACAGTCTTAAATCCTACAAAACCGTTTTTTTCTATTTCCGTTCTATTATTAAAGTTCATTGTTTTCTCTTTCGTTAAATTGGCGATAACGTTGAATGTATGATGCGTTTGCAGCCCGTTTAGGGCGCAAATGAATTATACATTGTGTTAGCATTAGTTCATTTCCTTCTGGTTCTGCTGAGAACCCAGAAGATCCCAGTAAATGACGTAGTTCAGATCCATGACTCCAATTTCAATAACCTACCTGATTTAATGGTTGATTATTATCTATCATATTTCGTATATGGATTGTCATCATTAATGGTCGGTTTATTAATCCCCTTTTCTATGTCTATAGGTCTTTTCTCGCTAATGCACTAAAACAAATAATATATTGATAGGTCACGAAAATACTGAAAATACTTGACTTTCTCATTTATTTTTAGTACTTTCGCTAAAGTCTTATTGACGTTCCTCCACGTCTGAAAGTGAAGCTTTCCACGGAATTTCCGAATAGACTTTGAAGAGGAAAATCATAGATTCCCATTTCCTTTATCAAAATACTATTTGTTTTCCCCACTATTAAAAACCTATATCCTTACTCGATTAATAACCCTAAAATCAGTCGGTTATATTGTTTCAAAGAACGTTAGGGGTCTTAATTAATGCTAACGGTTGGTATATAAGGCGTTGGGCGTTTTAAAACACCTAACTTTCAATTTACTATGCCGTTTGTTAATGTTCATAAATATCAATTTAACCACTTATCGCCCAATGCCTTATATACATTGTTGTGCTTTCGTACATTTTATCCAAACAATTCATCTATTAATTTCTTTATTTCAAGTGAATCAATTCCACCATCTGGTTTATCTCTTGTCGTAATTAGTTGTTTATCTGCATCTGAATTTTCTTTATAATCTACAATGCCATTTCTCTTATACCATTCTTGTTTCCGTTTCCAACTACTTCTATAATCGTCTTTCACTAATAAACCAAGATGTTCCCAGTAGTAAGTTATTCCAGTTTCATCATCTTCGATTGTAAAATCAGGGTGAATTGTGATTTTTCTGTCATCAGTTAGTGATGCTTCATATGCATACGGTATTTTATTATTATGAAGTTTGTCAGCAATTATAACTTCGGATTTTGAAATCATAAATTCACCTTTCTCAGAAACTTGTATATATTTAGTATCGTAATATTTTTTATTAATTAATTTAAGTGTTGGCTCAATAAATAAGTCTGTTAATCGTCTACCTGTTTCAGAATATTCCCCTTTAGTGAATTTTCTAAAATCTTTAAAATCTCCTTGATGAAGTATTATTATTCTGTCTTTTTGCCTTGTCAAAGCTGTATAGAATAATTCTCTTGATAGTATTGGACAAGGATTGGGTAGTATAAAAAACACTACATTAAAACCACTTCCTTGAGACTTATGAATTGTGATTGAGTAGGCAAGTTCCATTTGAACATCACCATCTTCTTTGAATTCTGAACTGTTAAAATTATATGCATAGCCCTTTTGTGACGAAAAAGCTATGTTTATAGGTCTTGGGGAATCATACTTCCAATCACCATATTTACCTATCATTATTCCAATTTCCCCGTTGGCAATATATTTAAATTCTTCGATTTTCTTCGGATTATACGTTTTATGCCAAGGTTGGTTTCTTCTAATGTTTTTAACATTTATAACTTTGTCGCCATAAACAATACCATCTTCTGTAATTGGCTTTGGCATTTTTCTTTTGTTATAAAATGTTTTCCCCTTTGATTCAAAACTTCCTGGAAACTTAGCTTTTTCGATAGTTTTACTTCTAAATGTTTTTTGAATTTTATGATTTATAACTTTTGTTCCATAACCAAGATTTCTTAGAGGTGATAGTATTTGCCAATTTTCAATATCATTGGCAGATTCAATTCCGAATCCTGACCAGTTGCTTTTTTCATAATGCAATGTTGAACCAAGAGATGCGTCAAAATTTGCAATTGAGTTACCTTTTTGTTTTCCTGTCTTAGACAAAAGCTTTTCAATTTCTTGATTTGTAACATCAATAATGATTTCTTCAAGATGTTTTACATTGTGCCATTCTATGAATTTGATGTTATCTGAATTAGTATTTTTATTATTAGCTATTTCGTCAAAAATATCAATTTCTTGTTTCTTTATTTGACTGTCGCTAAACCATTTTGCAAGTCTAACATCAACCCTATCTTTTTCAGTTTCCGCTATGATGTCTTCTCCACCTTGCCTGAAAAGGATTGTCAATTCTGAAACGCCTTTCTGCTCCTTAGATAAATAATTATGAATATCAACAAATGGACGACCTGAGCCAATAGGGGGTAACTGTCTATAATCTCCAACTAAAATAAACCGCTTAACGCCTGATAAACTATCTAATAATGCTGAAAGTTGTTCTTCTGTTAGCATTGAAGCCTCATCAAGAATTACGGTATCAAATTTAGATTGTTCAGCATTGGGGTTCATAAAATATCTACCTGTTTCAGGATTATATCTTTTTGCTTGAATAAGGAATTGAGCCAATGTCATTGCATCTTTTCCCATATTAACCCTTGCTTTTCCTGTTGGTGCTAATTGCAGGATAGTACCATTTTTAATAAATGGTAATTCTCTAAATATTTGCAATAAGGTTGTTTTACCTGTACCTGCTGGACCAATTAAAACTGATATTCTATTGTTAGACAGAATTTGCAAAGCATTTGCTTTTTCTTGTTTTGCTTTTTTGTCTTTTTCTTCAAACCATTTGGGTTTTGAATCTGAACTTTTAAATTCATTTTCAATTATACCTAACCAATCTTCTTCTAATTTAGGTGTCAGCTCACGTTTGATGCGCTTCTGAACGAAATTTTTTATCTTATTTCGAATTTCATCAAAACGACTAAGTTTAAAATAAAGAATGTCTTCTTTTTCATCTAAAACGTGAATAGTAATTTCGGCACTTAAAAAATCTTTAATTGCTTTTAGGTTTCTAATAGATGGATTACATAAAGGTTCATAGGGTAAGTCATTTAGTCTTGTTACAAGTTGTGAATCTGTACAAAGTGTGTTACCATTGGAAGCTGTATATTCCAGAATATTTACAGAAAATGCTCGAATTCTTTTTTCATTTATTGGTTCATTAATATTTGTTAGCTTTGATAATGGAAATTTGTCAAGAATATTTTTACCTGAAAAGATTGCTTTATCAATTGTAGATATAGGTATCTGAATAAGATTAAGTCTTGATTTTTCATAAAGCAAATATGGATTTTTTAAATAAGCAATTTGTTGATTTTCTTTAGTATCAATAATAGTTTTTACTTGCTCATTATCTAAGTTCATTCTACTTAAAAGTTGAAGAAATTCCTTTTCTTCATTGCTATAAGTTTTCCAAGTATCTTTTAATGTTTTGCTAATATTGGGTTTAACGTGATTTGGCAAAAAAGAATTATCACCATTAAATAACAAGTCTATGTAATCCCAAGGATTTCTTTCAACTTCATTTTCCTTGTTACGAATTATAACATCTAATTCCCAAGCTAATAAATTACCTTGCTCAACTTTCATACCTGATAATACAGCTCCAAGTCCGGGAAATGGGCCTCTCATTTTCCATAATCGAGAAAGCTCATTATCTATCCATTTAAGTTGTTGTTCATAATTCTTATTTGGAAGTAACTCTTCAAACTTTTTTAATTTTCCTTGTAAAATTAATAATGATTCTATTGCATTGTCATTACTTACCCATTCTGAGCCATAAGAGAACTCTTCGAAAGAGGGTGCAAAAGCAATATAATCTTCAATTGCAATACTATCATCTTTTTCAACAAGTGATACTAATTCTTGATATGGTAATAAAAAACCATTCTTATTATTTTCTCTAATAGTATGAAAAATTGGTCTTTCCCAAAGTGTGCTTCTAAAAGTTATAGGCAAACTATCATCATAATCGTATTCTGTTAGATTTCCTACTTTTGAAATATGACCAACTCCTATTAAAATTCTTTCAGATGTATCAATAAATGGAATATTTTTAGCATATATAAATACTAATGAGCTTCCTGCAATTATTGGTTTAACAAAGGTATCTAATATAGCTTTTTGATTATCTATTTGTTGTATCCAAGTATTTTTAAATCCTAATTTCGGTTCCCTATTTGAATCGTAATCTAAATCTAAATCTATCGCTTTTTGTGATTGATTTGTTTTTTTATCTTTTAACATCCAATTATATGGAATAATTGAAAAACTAAAAGCAGGATAAGTTAGTATTGTTTCTTTGTAATGTTTATAGTATTTGTCATTGTTTGAATTACCACTGTACGGATGGGATACTTTCTTGTCAATATCGTTTGGTGACATAAAGCTCACCTTTTCACTAATGCAAGGTGGCAATTCATTTAAAGGTAATTCGTGTATCCATTTCTCAGCATTTTGTTCTTCAATATCTGGATTTTTGGTTTCATTAATTCTTTGTAAGAACATACAAGAACCATTATCTCGTGGGTTACTACATATCTTTCCATTCCAATTGCTATCGTGCCAAGGAACTCTTACTGATAAATGCTTTTTTGGTATATTCATAATTTAGTATTATTCTCTTTCTTTGTATTGAGACTAACGTCAAATCTTATTACTGATTATCTGTAAGTTAGCAAATCCAATATCATTTGGATTCAGGTCAAATTTAGCAATATTTTTCTTGATTCG
>QMPG01000263.1 GCA_003648455.1 Bacteroidota bacterium | reverse complement strand
ATGAGGGAAAGTATCAGGTAATATTACTGTTTCAAGATTCTGGGCTACCCCATAAATTTGTTTAGACCAAAGAGCTTCTGCTTTTAACTCTTCAAGATTTTCTCCAGGGAATATTCCAATAACGATTTTCATTGTTTTCCCGGGTAATAGATTCCAAGATCCAGTAGTAGGGTTGTCCATCCCCTGCATATCACCATAAAAGGCAAAAAGATATCTGGTATCTTCTACTGGTGATTCTATATGTTCATTAGGCGTCTCACCTCTAAGAGGAACATACCAAGCTTCTTTAGGATTCTTATTAGTTAATAACCAATATTTTTCATTTGCTGTTGGATGTCCTGAATGATGAATATCAAGAGGATCTTTATCATTGGGTCCATGTCCTACTTTCCAATACCAGCACGCAAATTCAAGTGAATCTGGATTAGGAGTACAAACCCTTGAACCAACTTTACCTGTGGTTAATCCATTATCGCCATCACCATCATAAGTATATGCAAATTCATAGTTTTGACCACTAACATAACTACTTACATCGTCATCGGCTATTGTTTGACGTCCCCAAGCTTGAGGTCCAACATCAGAATCCATATAAATACCCATTGCACAATCAAAAAGAGTATCTAATGTATTCATATTAGTAACATCAAATTCTACATAAACCAAATTTTTAATATATTCATAACTCCATTGATAACTCATTTGTCGAACTCGGATATTAAGTGGAACATGTTTATTTGAGCCTAAATCTCTTCCAAAATCTCTATCACCTGGTGTGCCAAATGGGCTATAATCATAATAAAAAGAGATATAATCCTGTTCTGAAACAGGATAACCATCTTCATCATATAATCCATCAAGATCATCATCGGTAGATTCTGTAAAATTATAATTTTCATTAGTTGAATCACTCAGATCAACAAAACCGAGAGGAAACCAGATATCAATATTATCTTCAATGGGAGTTTGAGTTGATTGTTCTGGTAAGAAATGATTTCCATAAATTTGAAAAGCATCAGGTAATTCATCTGCTTTTCTAAAAGGAAATCCATATCCAACGGGATCTTCATCAATTAACATATCACCATCATCATCAATTCCTCTACTTTGTTTACGAATGGAAGCAGACATTACAGTATCACAAGGATTATACATACTGAATTGTATACCTAATGGGGTTGTTTCTTTTGGATTATATGCAGGTAAAAATTCATAAAGACCAGCATCACCATCAAACCCTACTGTTGTTAATGTATCGACTACCAATTGTAAATCAGGAGTCCAATCTGGATCAGTATCTGGAACTACATCATTTTCATCTGATGGATTGGGTAACCAATACAATTTTTGCATTAATTCATTTCTTCTGACTTTCTTTGCACCAAACCATAAAGCTCCCTGATATAAATAATCGATTCCGCTTCCACCAGGATATTCCAGAGAGGGCCATAATGGTTGATTATCACCTGAACCAAAAAAACCAAAATTGCTGACACGCAGCCAAATATTGCCGACACTATGATTTTTAATTGAGTCCATTCTTTTACCAAACCCACTTCCATTTACGGAACGAGCATCCAAAAAATTACTCATTAAAATAATAATGAATACCAAGATTAAATTCAATTTAAGCATTTTCATAAAATATGCCTCCCAATTATATTTATTTATTTTATTCTAAAGAAAATGTAACAGGAAATGTAACCCAGACCGAAACTGGTTTTCCACCACTTTTTGCTGGTGAAAATTTCCATTTTTTTACTGCTTCAACAGCAGCTTCGTCTAAGCCTCCTTTACCAGGCATTAGTGATTTTTTTACCTTTACAGCTCCAACACTACCATCTTTTAATACTACAACATCGAGCCAAACTTGACCTTCAATGCCACTTTTTCTGGCAAATTCAGAATATTCCGGAGGAACTTGTTTAATAGGTGCAGGGGGATCTTCATATTTTACAAAGCGAGAAGGTAAGTTCAATTTGGGTGGTTCTTTTTCTTTGTAAGCATCTAATTTTGTAATTTCAATAGTTTCGACTATCGGAATATCTTCTTCATCTTCACCTTCAAATTCATCTTCTTCAATGACAATTTCGACTTGAGGTTTAACCATTTCATCGGGTGGTTTAATTTTGTCAGGAACTTCCGGGGTTATATCGATAGCTTCAATTTCTTTTACTTCTTTATGATACGATTTTACTTCTATTTTTGGAGAAACTAAAAATGCAAATAATAATATCAAAATAGCTAAGGTTACTGATTTTTCATGATAACTACTTGCTACATCTTTCCAATCTATATGTTTTTTTTGCATTTTCCCTACCTCTTCAACTTCGCTTCAAATGATACACGCAAGACATCTGCATCACGTAGTTGATTTAAAATATCAGACATAATTCCATATCTTGTATTTTTATCGGTCCGAAAAGAGGCAATAACATTAAAATCTTCTGCCTTCTTTTTTTGCATGATATAACTGACTTGTTGAATTTGAACATCAAAGTCATCAATTGAAATTCTTCCATTCTGATTTAAATATATAGTAGCAGCGTGAGTACGAGGGATTTTTTCTATACTCGATGCATGTGGTAATATGACTTTTAATCCTTTTTCTTTTACAAATACAGTAGATACCATAAAAAAAATGAGAAGTAAAAAAGCAATATCAGACATTGAAGCATTTGGAATCTCTGTCGAAGGTTTGTTTTTCTTTTCAATTTTTGCCATTTTCTTCTCCTAATTAGTAGATAATGATATTTTTTCTGCACCCGCAGCTTGTAATTTATCCAAAGCTCGAACCATGAATTTATATGGGCATCTTCTATCTGTTTTCAGAGAAAATACCATATCAGAATTTTTCATTACAATTCCTTTTACTCTTGATTCTAATTGAGACATCGGAATATTTTCTTCTTTGTCCATTATTATCAATTTTACTTTACCTTCTGAATTGATCCAAACTTTTGTAATATTCTCAGTTTTAAGTTTTACTTTTTTCGCTGAGCCGCTAGATGCAGGAGGTAAAACCAATCCCAACCCATTTTTAATATCGAATTTTGTTGTCGTTAAAAAGAAAATTAACAGCAGAAAAGCTACATCTGACATCGATGAAGTAGGTATCCCTCCAAAACTTTTTCGTTTTCTGCGAAAATCCATTTATTGTTCCCCCTATTTGTTTTCAACAAGGGTTTCGACTACTTTTTCCGAACCTCTTTGCATATCTATTACAATACCATCAACCATACTTAGGAAAATATTATTAAAGAATTGAACTGGAATTGCAACAGCTAATCCAGCAGCCGTAGTAATAAGAGCAACTTTAATACCGGAAGCTACAATAGTCGGTTCAACTTCACCAGCTTTAGAAATAGCATCAAAAGCACCAATCATACCGACAACTGTTCCAAAGAAACCAAACATCGGTGCTAGATTAATTGTTGTTGAAATTGGAATAAAACCTTTCTCAAGAAAAGCCATTTCGACAACACCAGCACTTTCTATCGATTTTTCAACTGCTTCTACTCCTTTATCTGTTTTTAACAATCCGGCATGTATAATAGAAGCAACAGGTCCACGAGTATTTTCACAAACCTCAATTGCTTCTTCATATCTTTTTTCTTCTAATAATGGTTGAATTTTATCTAAAAAATCTGCAAGATTTATCTTTGCATAGTTAAGACTTACTAACTTCCAAATAATTGTAGCTAATGCCCAAATTACTAAGAGTAATATTGGCCACATTACAAATCCACCTTGAATAAAAATATCAACCAATCCACTTCCAACAATTTTCCGAGCAAACATTTCTAATCCACCAATTTTAGGTGCTTCATCAAATGGAGCAGGACTCTCATTTGGATTTTCAGTTTGTTCTACATTAGCAGCAGTATTTTCTTTAACGTCAGATTGAGCAAAACTTAGAGAAATTATTAAAACATTAATTAAAGTTACCATCATCAATATTATTATGAATTTTTTTCTCATTTTATATCCTCCTAATTATATTATTTTTTTATTAATTACCAATTAAATGATAATCCCAAAGTAACAGTTCTTCCGCTACTAACCATTGCTGGGTTTCTATTTGCTAAATCATGAATATATCTTCTATGTTCATCAACATAACCACTACTTGCATTACTTATATCTACACCATCATAATAAGGAGAACCTGTTCTTGGATAAACATAATATATATTGGTTTTATCAAATAAATTATCAATATCGGCGAAAAGCCTGATAGAAGTTTGATCACTGAATGAAAATTTCTTGGTGATTCTAAGCCCAGCATTCTGAGTTGGGTCTTGTCTTTCATTATTAGTATCAAGTCTATTTCCTTCTAATGTGTAAGCAGTGTATGGTTTTCCACTTGCATATTGATAGCGGAAAGTAGTAGAAAAATTATCAAATGGTAATTTGATATTAGTAAGTGGTAAATAAAATTCTTCACCTCTGGCAATTTTAAAGGTTAAATTCAAATTAAATGAATTTCTTAAATCCCAATCAAGAGGAAATTCTCTCAGGTTTGTTGCTTGATCCTGTATTACGGTATCAGAATTGTTGCCATTAGCCCAGGCAATCGAATATGAAGCTGAACCTGAAATAAAATTCGATAATTCTCGACGGAGATTTAAATCAATTCCTCTTGTACTACCATAATCTTCAGAAATATATTCGTACCAATAAATATTGGGATCATCTGGATCAAAAGTTTTTCTAGTACTTACATAATTATATATATTTTTATAATAAGTGGTTATGTCCATTACATAATTTTCACTTAATTGTTTGTTTAATCCGACCTCATATGTAATTGTAATTTGAGGTTTTAAATTAGGTTTTCCAACTACTACATCAACATCGCTTGTAATAGCATCTTCAGGAATTGAAGTAGTAAAAATATATTGCATTTGAGGTAATTGATTTTGATAATTATAAGCAAAATGCAAAACAGTTGTTTCTGATATTGGATGAGAAACTCCTAAACGTGGAGACATCATCATTTGAGATTTTTCATTATTTTTAAATTTTTCCCATTTATAGGTTCCATCGTCTTGATGAATTTTATATTTCTCACCTAAGTACCAGAAGTCAAAACGCAATCCTGCATTAACGATTAAACCTTCCCATTCCATT
>QMPG01000262.1 GCA_003648455.1 Bacteroidota bacterium | reverse complement strand
ATTTTTAAACAACGTTTCGCTTCGTTCCGTTTGCGAGTTTTTGATAGTGTCACGCCGGCCGTTAATCAACATGGAGCGAAGCGGAATGTTGATTAATGTTTGGCAGCTGCCACGCTCTTCTTGTTTCTCATCTTGCTTTGAGTGGAGCTGTGTGTTAAGCCCATTTCTTCAAACTGCTCTGTTCATTTTAAAATTCTCCGCTTGTTCAAAAATTTCTTTGTAAACTTCATCACGATCAACTGGTGGATAACCATTTTCGGCTAAAAGAATTATCAGATCGACTTTTAACTCAGCTTTTATATCGTCTCGTTGACTCCAATCCGTATATCGTGCTTTATCATCAACAACAACTTTTACTAATTTTGCCAAATTGATAAGTTTATCTTCTGGATAAGTAAAATCGTATTTGATCATTAGAGATTTTAAAATGTCATAAAAAGCTTTCTCTTCAAAATCAATTCCCATTTTTTTAAAAGATTCTTTCTCTTTTTTTAATTCGTGATACAAATCTATGATTTCATCTGTGAAATCTTCGAGAACTTCACTTCGCAGAACATCATCTTCTTTTCTTTCATTATATTTATCGACCAAAGCTTTAAACTTTTTGGAAAAATCGATTCCTTTAACTTTATTCACTTTTTTAAAATCACCAACAGCCTGAGCAAGTAAATGAAGAAGTAATTTGATTTTGGTATTCGGAAGTTTTATTTTTTCTATTTTTGCCAAATAATCTTCATCGAAAATATCCTGTTCGCTTTCTGAACTATCACCAAGTTTAAAGATTTCTTCCACTCCATCACTTTCCAAAGCATTTTTAATCATTTCTCTAACTTTTGCATTCATCTTAGCAGTATCTGGAGCATTGCCTTTTGTTAATTTGAAAACAATGGAACGAACAGCCAGATAGAAATGAATTTTATCTCGTTCTGTTTGAATTAATTTTTCACTTCCAACGCAGATGTCATAAGCAGCTTTTAAACGTTCAACCAAATGCATAAATCGTTTTTCAAGTTTATCAGTTTGCATCAAAAATTCTGCTGATTGATTTAATGTGTGAAGTTGTTCTAAAGCAGAACCATTAAAGTATTTTGAATAATCAAATTTATGGAAAATCTTATTAAGCAAATCTAAATGATCTTTCACAATATCAACTGATTGATCTATATTTTCAAAATTCTGACTGTCAGCTTTATTATAATGTGCAAGAGCAAGATTCATCTGTTTTTTAATTCCGATATAATCAACAACAAGACCTTTGTTCTTATTTTCGAATTTGCGGTTAACTCTGGAAATAGTTTGAATTAAATTATGTCTTCTAATTGGTTTATCAATATAAATGGAATCTAAGAAAGGAATATCAAAACCTGTGAGCCACATATCAACTACAATTGCAATTTTGAAATTGGATTTAGCATTCTTAAACTGACGATCTAATTCCTTTCGATAATCTTTTGAACCAAGCAAATCATAAAGTTCTTTTGGATCATCTTTACCGCGAGTCATAACCAATTTTATTTTTTCCATCGGTTTGATTTCTCTTTTGTCTTTCTCACTTAAAATCGCACCGTCTTCTGCAACTTTAATTTCTGACCATTCAGGTCTTAATTCAATAATATTTTTATAAAATTCATAAGCAATAGAGCGGTTACTGCAAACGAACATTGCTTTCCCTTTTACAGTTGCTCCTTCATTTATTCTGCTTTCATAATGTTTTACAAAATCAGAAGCTAATTCTTTTAAACGATCCGGATCACCAATTATCGAGTTCATACTTGCAGTTGCTTTCTTGCTCTTTTCAATTTGATATTCGTTTGCTCCGTCAATTGCACATTGCTCGTAATATTCTTCGATTTTTTTTAGTTCTCCGTTTTTCAGGAAAATTCTGGCTGCTCTTCCTTCATAAACTATGCGAACTGTGATTTCATCAAACACAGATTCTGTCATTGTGTAGGCATCAACAATTTTCCCGAAAACATCCAAAGTTGAATCAATAGGAGTTCCCGTAAAACCAACATAAGTTGCATTGGGAAGAGAGTCGTGAAGATATTTTGCAAAACCGTAAGTCTTTTTTACACCTTTATCTGTTATCTTGATTTTTTGTTCTAAATTAGTTTGGCTTCTGTGAGCTTCGTCTGAAATGCAGATTACATTCATTCTGTCGGTAAGAAGTTTTGTATCTTCCGTAAATTTGTGAATTGTAGTCAGGAATACTCCACCGCTTTGCCTGTTTTGTAAAAGCGTTCTTAAATGCTCTCTGCTGGTTACGCTGATAATGTTTTCATCTCCGATAAATCCTTTGGCATTTGTGAATTGTGCAGAAAGTTGATCGTCTAAATCTGTTCTGTCGGTTATCAAAACAATTGTTGGACTTGCAAAATATGAACTCTTCATAAGAAGACGAGTAAGATAAAGCATTATGTAACTTTTACCAGAACCTGTTGCACCAAAATAAGTTCCGCCTTTTCCATCACCTTTTGGCTTTTGATGTTCAATAATATTTTTATACAGTTTAATAGCTGCATAATATTGTGGATATCTGCAAACGATCTTTTCATCTTTTTTGGAAGTATCTGGGATAAATACGAAATTATGAATAATGTCTCTTAATCTATTTTGGTTGAACATTCCCTTAATAAGTGTGAACATTGAATCTATTCCATCCACTTCTTTACTTTGCCCTTCAATTCTTCGCCAAGCATAAAAGAATTCGTAAGGAGCGAAAAAAGAACCTGCTTTATTATTTACTCCATCACTTATAATGCAAAATGAATTGTATTTGAAAAGTTCAGGAATATCTCTTTTGTAGCGAGTTGTAAGCTGAACAAAAGCATTGTGAATTGTTGCTTCTTCCCGAATTGCACTTTTGAATTCAAACACAACAACAGGCAAACCGTTTATATAAAGAATTGCATCGGGAATTCGTCTGACTGTTCCCACAATTTCAAGCTGATTAACAATCTTATAAGTGTTATTATTATTTTCGGAATAATCAATCAGATAAATCCAAACATCTTTTTGGGAACGATCCTCTCTTTTGAATGCAAAACCATCTGAGATGATCTTCATTATTGCTTTATTACTTTCATAAAGATCGGAAGCAGGGAAAAATTTTAATTCTCTCACGATTTGTTCTGCTTCCTTTTCTGTAAGTTTCTCTTCTTTGTATTGAGATAACAAGAAAACTTTCAAATCCTCTTTAATTAATACTTCATCATCAGTTCGCTTTATCTTCTCACCTTTGATGTGCTGAATGTTTTCCTGACCAAGAAGATCAATAAATGCTTTTTCTAGTTGTGCTTCGGTGAAATTATTCATAATTATTAATTCTCAATGGTTAATTATCAATGTTGGCTTTTGCCGACTTTATAATGCTTGTAATTAATTTTATAATTTCAACAGCATTCTTGTTTATGCTTTCAAATTGTTCTTTTGTCAAATAACCTGTTTCCGATAAAAGTTCTATCCAATATATTGTTTCATTGATTTCTTTTTGTGCTATCGCCATTTTATGTTTAAAATCTGCTTTGGATTCAGCGTGTTCTGATTCTCGAATCATTGCACCAACACTTGTTCCACTTCTCAAAAGTTGCTTTGATAAAACATATTCTTTTTTATTCTCAACTAAAAACTGATACAGCTTCACAATTCTAATAGCAAAGGCAAAACTCTTATTCTTAACAACATTTTCTCTCATTTTATTTACCATTAATCATTAACAATTAACCCTTAATATTTTTAGTTTTGTTTTCAATTTGCTTTATAAAATCTTTCTCAACCTGAGTAATGCGATTTTTGATTCTTTCTTTATACATATTATATTCGGAATGTGCTTTTTCAATTGCTTTTTGATGGCTGATTTTCCCTGAATGTTGCAGAATCTCTTTTCCTGTCATTGTCAGGAAAGTATCTAATTGTTTTATCCAATCATTCATATACATCGGTGTATTCTCTAATGCCTTCATTTCTGCAATTTCCAAAAATGCTGTTACCATTCTGTTTAAGATGTTCAGCTCTTTTTCTGAAAGATAATTTTTAGCAATTTCAACCTCTTTCTTACTTGGTAATTCTCCTTTGAAATTTGTTAATCCAAGGTGCTCCTTGGTTGAATTAACTCGTTTATATATGGTTTCTGCAGCAGTTTCTCCGTGAGAAGCCCAGTGCATTTTGTTTTGTATGGTTCTGAATACCATTAATGATTGCTCTGTATTCGGGTCGTAATCTATACTTGTGGCATAAATATCCAAAACTTTACGCCAAAATACTTTTTCCGATGAACGAATATCGCGAATACGAGCCAGCAATTCATCAAAATAATTCCCACCGCCAGCCTCTTTCAGCAGTTCATCATTCATTGCAAAACCTTTTATTAGATACTCTTTGATGAGTGCTGTTGCCCATTTGCGGAAATGAACTCCACGGTGAGATTTAACTCTGTAACCCACTGAAATAATCACATCGAGATTATAGTATTTTACATTTTTGGTTTGAGATTTTCCTTTGATAGCACCGTGTTGCGTGGTATGTGCAAAATTTGCACAAACCACATTTTCTTCCAATTCTCCTTCTTTAAAGACATTTTTAATATGTCTGCTGATCACACTTCTGTCTCTTTGAAAAAGTTCAGCAATTTGCTCAATGTTTAACCAAACTGTCTCATTCTCAAAATGAGTTTCAATTTTAATTTTTCCGTCCTCGGTTTTGTAGATTATGAGTTGATTCTTATTTTTCATTTATCTCATCCTTTTGCTATTATGGAAAGTAGTAACATTCTTAATTTTTCTAATTGTTTATTATCTTCATTTCTTTTCCATTGTGTATTTAATATAGGAGAAAGTAATTGTTTAAATTTAATTAATTTTGTTTTATCCTTTGGAATTAATGTCTTAATGTTCAATATGTCTTCAGGTTTTATTGATGGATATGTTGCTACGCTCATTTCAGCTTTGGACTGTAAATAATCGATAGTTTCTTTTTGTGTTAGCCACATATAAATTAATTCAATGCAAACATATTCATTTTTTCTTTGAATTACAATAAAGCCAGTTGATACAAGCATATTATCATTAGGTTTTTTAATTATTCCAAAATGTTTAAGATTGGGTCGAACAGTTGAGTAAACAATGTCGTTATGTGT